>SLGC01000247.1 GCA_007123885.1 Bacteroidales bacterium
GGAATAAATTCAGATTATTTACCACCAAAGGATGGTGGGTTTCTTCCCGGATGCTTTATTCGCATCGCGAATAATTTGATAACACATCGGGAAAGTCATCCTTACATGACCTCACCGGGAGTGTGCGTGGATTGATTTTGGCCTTAGGATAGTCAAGCAACTCAAGAGGATCTGTTTATAAATTTACTCTAATGCAGCCAGCCAGGTCTATAACTCATGGGCAATGAAAAACGTAATTAATCATTCCTTTTATGTTCCACGTGGAACATAAAACCTCGAGTCATTAATAATTTTAATTTATGTTGTTCCACGTGGAACAATTATCGTCCCAGATGAACTAGCAGCACGCTTATGTCGGATGGTGAAACTCCGCTAATGCGAGATGCCTGACCTAGAGTATGAGGTTTGACCTTTTTTAATTTCTCCCTGCCTTCTGTAGATATTGATCTAAGGTTGTCGTAATCATAATCAGGCCGTATTGTAATATGTTCCAATCTGTTAAGCTTTTCAGCCATGAACCTCTCCCGATCCAGATACCCCTTGTATTTCATGTTAATCTCAATTGATTCAAGTACTTCCCTGAATAAATCGTCATCTGATGAAATCAACTCTTGCATATCAGGCAACAAATAGTATAGTTCAAAGATATTTACCTGCGGCCGTAACAGAATATTTGCAATCTTAACCTTCTGTCTAATTTTTTCCGTATTCTTGTTGACTAAAAAATCGTTCATTTGAGACGGTGCTGCGCCATATGATCTCAAAAACATCGAAAGCCTGTTTACTACATCCTTTTTTTTTAAAAAAGACTCAAATCTCTCCTTGCTGGCAAGTCCAATCCTGTAGCTAGCTTCTGTTAAGCGCTCATCAGCATTATCCTGCCTTAACAATAACCTGTATTCCGCCCTTGAAGTGAACATTCTATATGGCTCATCAACGCCTTTGTTGATCAAATCATCAATTAAAACACCAATATATGCATCCTTCCTTCCAAGAATAAATTCCGGAAGAGATTTGTTTTTCAAATGGGCATTTATTCCAGATATCAGTCCCTGTCCGGCAGCTTCCTCATATCCGGTGGTTCCGTTAATTTGTCCGGCAAAATACAAATTCTCAACTAATTTTGTTTCTAACGTATAATTTAGTTGTGCAGGATTGAAATAATCATACTCAATGGCATAACCGGGACGGAACATTTTAACTTTTTCCAATCCACAAATTCTCCTTAATGCAGCTATCTGAATTTCCTGTGGCAAAGAAGAGGAAAAACCATTAATATAATACTCGCAGGTGTTCCTGCCTTCAGGTTCCAAAAAAATCTGATGCCTCTTCTTATCAGAAAATGTTACTATTTTATCTTCGATACTCGGGCAATACCTTGGACCCTGCCCTTTAATTCTTCCGGAAAACAATGGACTTTTACTGAACCCTTTCCTTAAAACATCATGAACATCCTCATTTGTATAAGTAATAAAGCAAGGCATTTGATCCTCTAATGGATCGTCATTATACAGAAAAGAAAATTTTTGAGGCTCCGGATCGCCCTCCTGCCTTTCCATCCTGGCAAAGTCAACCGTCCTTCCATCGAGTCTGGGCGGAGTACCTGTTTTCATCCTGCCGGTTTCAAATCCTCTTTCGATTAATTGTTCAGTTAGCCCGTAAGATGAAGCGTCACCGGCTCTACCCCCGGATATTTTAACATCACCAATATGCATTAATCCGTTCATGAAAGTCCCGCTGGTCAAAATTACGGCCAGACTTTCAATAGTATTTCCCATTCGTGTCTTTACTCCGACGATTCTATTTCCTTCAAAGATAAGTTCGTTAACAGTATCCTGCCAGAAATCAACATTTGCAATTGATTCAATGATTGTCCTCCAGGTAGTGGAAAATAAATTTCTGTCACATTGAGCACGGGGGCTCCACATGGCGGGGCCTTTACTTCTGTTCAAAAGGCGGTACTGGATAGCACTTCTGTCCGTTACAATGCCGGAATACCCCCCGAGTGCATCTATTTCCCGAACGATCTGCCCTTTTGCAATGCCACCCATTGCAGGATTGCAGCTCATTTGGGCAATCTTTCCAATATCCATTGTTATCAGCAGCACCTTACTTCCAAGGTTGGCGGCTGAAGCAGCCGCCTCACATCCCGCGTGCCCTGCACCTACAACAATTATATCATATTCTCTATTAATATTCATATAAAATGATACTTAAAAACTCAATTCCTTTTTTTCAGCTCAACAATTATATCATATTCCCTCTTCATATAAAATTATACTTAGAATAAATGCATAGTTTCATATTTTCATGGACAGCTAAATAATTACAAAATTAATTTCTTTTTATGCCTGAATTAATGAATAAACATGCAAATATATATACAATGCTATTTCAAAATTCTTTAAAATACGCGCTAATTTCAATCGCCCCTTTTGATTTAATAAGGGTGATTGCTAAACCTGCTGCCCTAACCCTTCTTTTTCCTCAGGGCAACCAATGCTAACTCTGATTTCCCAGTGAAAAAATTACCTGCCATGCAAAGCCGCAGAAAAATGACTACGCATCAGGGACATGGGCTCTTAAATTTGGGAAAAAATTCGCAAAGTCGGACCTACCACATCGGAGGAGGCGGCTTTAACCCCGGTTCTTGCTTCGTATCACTAATATTTTGATCACACACGCCGTCCGGCCAAACTCCTGCCAGGGCATATCATGTCATGAAGGAAGCAGATTCAACACTTAGCTAAACATAGCAAACGATCAGGAGAATTTTTCAGTATATTGCAGGCAGCAAAATGATTATTTTCACAAAGAGCATTATTACCTGCTAATACTGGTAATTACAACTACGTTTATGACAATATCAGGCATACACATTATTGTAGTCTCATGTTAAGATAAAAGTCTTCCTTCCCGCGCATAATTTTTGAATCGTCATCATTATCATCATTGTATCCCACCAAATGAAGTATCCCATGTATTATTACACGGTCAAGCTCATCAAAGAAATCGACCTCATACTCGTCAGAATTTTCTCTGATCCGTTCGATACTAATGAATATATCACCAGAAATAGTATTCCCTTCAGCGTAATTGAATGTTATTACATCAGTATAATAATCTCGTCCCAGAAAGGATTTATTTACTGATAAAAGATACTCATCACTGCAATAAATTACCGTAATTTCACCAGGTATCAGGTTTTCAGCTAGTATAACAGCCCTGATCCATTTTCTAAGTAAATTGAACTTCGGATATCTGAAGGAAAGGTCAACTGTTTGTTGCGAAATTGCCAATTGTCAGATCTTAAAAATCATTTCAGATATACGGCCTCCTTCATGAAATGTTAATCCGTCTGAAAGTTGTTTCATAAGAAAAATACCCCTCCCATTTATGTTTTCAATATTCTCAGGGGCTGTTGGATCAGGAACATTCTCATAATCAAATCCCTTGCCCTCATCGGATGTAGTTACCGTTAATTGATTTTCACTTAATTCGAATTTCACTTCAACTTTCTTTTCGGGATCAAGCTTGTTTCCATGAGATATTGCATTATTAACCGCTTCCAAACTGGCAATGAGGATATTACCGTATACTTCTGCTCCCAATCCATATTCAGCTGAAATACGGTCGATCTCTTTTTCTACCAACCTCATGCTCTCAATTTCTGAACTCAAAACAATACTTCTTTCCATCTGATCTTTCGTGGTTATAACCATAATTGTAAAAAATAAGATTTTCCTCTTACGGAAAGTCAGAACCATTAATTATCCAACAGATTTTATTTTAGTTTATTTTGCAATGACTTTAAAATGTGTAAGATGATTTCCCTGGTGATCCAGCTCCCGTACGACCTTATAAGAAACTATAGAACTTATACTTTCCAAAGGGTCTTTAGGTTTCATAATTCTTTAGAAAAATAGCAGGTTCTGTTTAAGTCATTATCTAATTTAATCAAAAAAATTGATATATGCACTGTCAATAACAATATTTTGCATAATCTTGCAGGCATTTACTTTTTTTGAACCGTACTTAATACTTTTTCGTTTTCAAAATGCAATGCAACCATCAGCTTGTTTAAGCATCATATAAGTGGGAATTAGATTATTTTAAGTTCCATCTAAGTATTCACCAAGCAGGCCTTGAAAATTCGCTAAAACCTGAACTATCCTTCACCAAAGGATGGTGGCATTAAACTCGATATTTTCTTCGCTCCGCAATTCTTAGATAAACATATGCTTTCGGATAAAGCCCCGCCAGGACATCACAGCGACAATGCCACGTTTTCAAGTTAAACTGAATCCGGTAATGTATATCGCAGGTAATTAACTCATCATACAGGTCTTTAGTGCATAGGATCTCCTGAGCTCTAACGCATACAAAGGATGAGGATAAAATTAATGACCATTCATAATATTACATGAACGGTTTACCATGGTATTTTGAAATTTCTAAGGTACCATATCTATTGACTACTAAGCCATAAAAGTGGATCAAGTTTCTCATTTTCTTCCCATATTTCAAGATGAAGAATTGAGTTATTTTCATCATTATCGGTAAATACCCGGCCGATCAGTTGTTTTGTGGTAATTTCATCACCCTGGCGAACATACACATGCGATAGGTTGGCGTATACTGATAGAAAATTCCCGTGCCTTATCAGAACAACATTGTTTGATCCTAGTACAGTAAGCACCTGACGTACCGTACCGTTAAATATTGAACGTACTTCTGCATCTTCAACGGTACTAATATCAATACCATTATTTTGAACCTTTATTCCCTTTAATACCGGATGGGCATGTTCGCCAAAGAATCCGGTAACAACACCTCTTTCTATAGGCCAGGGTAACCCCCCTTTATTTAACTGAAACTGATCAGATATAATCCTTTCTTCAGGTGTCAACTCATAAATCACCCGACCGTCAGCAACCGTAGATTCTTCCCTTATCAGTTTCTCAATAGCATATTGAAGATCCCGCGCTATTTTCTGCTGACTTGCAAGTTCTTGTTTTAATTGGTTTTCCCTCCTCTGTAATTGCTGTACAACACTATTCTGTTGCCTGCTTTCATTACTTAACTCATTAGCTTCATTACGTCTTTGAGCAAGAAGAACAACTTTTTCATCTCTTTGCGCCTCAAGGTCAGTTATTTCATCGGCTATCTCCTGGCTTAAAGCTTGAATCAGATCGATCTGATTCTGGCGGGATCTGCTGTATTGCTGTAAATATTTGATCCTTCTGTAAGCCTGGTTAAAATCACTTGCAGACAATATGAACATCAACCGCTGATGGGACATTCTTTGCCTGTATGCAATCCTTATAAGTTTGGCATAGGATCCCTTTGCTTCCCCAAGTTCACTCTCAAGTTTTATAATCCTGTTCTGACCATCAGATATTGATCTGTCAATAGCATTCATTTCCGACTCGATAGTTCTTAATAGACTTCTTCGTAATTCAAGCCTCCGGTTTATAAGATTAAGATGTTCTATACTGCTTTGCCTGGTAGTACTGGCTTGTTCAAGCAATTTGGTAGTGGTATTGATTATTTCCTGTGTCTCCCTCCTTTTTCTCTCAAGCTCCTCCCTGCTTTGAGTTTGAGCATAACAATCACTTACAATATATCCGATTAACATTAATAAAATAATATACCGTCTCATAAATAAATTAGCTAATAGGGATTAAATCTGGCAGGGATGTTAAACGGGAAATTAAGATCCCTGTTCAATTCTATCCTGCTGAACCGCATGTTGGCCTGAAGTGGAATGTTATCTGAAATATAATAAATATCGACATCATCTGGTAAATAAAGACCACCGGTATTATTAAATGAATTAAATTTCAGTCTTGTATAAATACTATTATTTTTAGAAAAAAATTCTATATCTCTTGTTCTGAATTTAGAGTCAAGCTTAATCTGTAACATATCATTATCCGGGATATTTCCTTCGGATGGTAATATCTCCCCAGTATACCGAACAGCCATAACATCATTATCAAGTAAATATTGAGTACCCTCACGATCAAATATATTCAAATCATTGACAAGACTGTAAACAGACCCCATAAATATGCTTTGTACAATATCGAAATCCATCGTTACAGGCAAAAACTTTTTTGCATCCCTGTAGTCACCGACAAAATACATATTGTTGATCCTGTCTATAATCTTTATACTATCCCTGGTTAAAAGCATACGTGCAGCCTCGATCCCCGCAAAGGCATTAATACTGACCATAATGGCCGAATCCTTGCTGATCCTCACAGCCCCCCTTAAATTAATGTTTTCACCATTATCATTAATTGTAAGGTTCATCCTTCCGGCTGAATATGTTTTCACATCAGGATCATTAATACTGAGTTTTTCATAGACTTCCAGACCGCTATAATATTTCCTTTCCGTGGCAACGGGCACCACGGTTCTGCATGCAAAACCAAAAGCTGTTAAAAATGACAGCAACACTATATGTATTAGTATCCGGGGAAGACTTAAGCAATGTATATTCATCTTTATTCCAGGTAGCTTGAATAATTCTTTCCGTCAAGATTGAATATTCAGGATTATCAAATTTATAAAACAATCTATTTCTTAAAAAATTTATCGTATCGGCCGATCGATCACCAAAGTAAAGTATCTTTATCACCGATTCTTCTTCGCAGTGCTTATTCACAACCTCCACGCAAAGCCTTACTTAATCAAATCTTCACAGAAGGCCGCAGGTAAACAGTTCACTAATACCTGAACTTATTGAAATGTAAATTCTTGTCCTGTTACTTAACTATAAACGCACCAATACCCCTTTTATGTACAAACAATAAATAAAATAGAAGTTTGTCTGAAAAATTACCATCATAAGATATTGCAAATTATTTCCTTATCTCTTTGAAAAAGGGGGTCAATTCTTCAATCTCCTCTACTTCTGCCACCTCCAGTGCCAGATTTAACAAGTTTTCGGCCTCGTCGTATTTTTCTAACTTTATCATGATTGCAGCATAATGTTTTATTATTTCAAAGCTTTTATCTCCTCCATTTCTGAAAGCAAGTTCAATGAACTTTTCAGCTTCTTCATATCTTGACATTTTATAGAGAATCCATGCATAGGTATCGAGAAAAGCATGATTATGTGGCTCCTTTTTGATAGTCTTGTAACTGTACTGCTTCGCGATCTCCAGATTTTCTCCACGAAGTGCAAGATAATAGGCATAGTTGTTCAAAGTAATTATATTTGTGCTATCTGCGGCAATCGAAAGGTTAAAGTACTTGTCTGAATTTCCATAATCCATCATTTCATTATAAATATCACCCAGGTATGAGTAGATGTGGCTGGTAAAATCAGATTCAGTTACATCAATAGTTAAAGCCTTTTCAAACAGATCAATTGCCTGTAGTCGGTTTCCCGTAATATAATGAGCAACTCCGGTAAAATATAAAATAGCAACGCTTTCAGGAAACTTCTCACATAATTCATCCCCTATTTCAATAACCTTGCAATACTCTTCATTAAATATATATACACCAATCAATTGCTCAGCATAAACCTCATTTTTTCTATTTCTGTAATAAAGATCTGACAGTAACATGCCGGCTTCTTCATAATTGCCGGTTTTAAGATAAAAATCACTCAGCAAAGCTCCAGCAAGATCCTGCTCCGGATACATTTCTGTAAGAATTTTGCCAAGCTCTTCAACATTACGGTCAAAGTTTTTTGAAAAAAAGTTATCCTGTATAATGGAAGAATAAAATTTGATCTTTTCGTTAAAACCCAAACCAGGATTTCTAAAAGCGGATTTGAGATAATAAAATGCCTCCTTTTCTTTTCCTGTAGTGAGAAAAAATTCGGCAACTGATAGTTGGGCCATTCCATTATCCGGATCTATCTCAAAAAGCATGTTATATGTGTCCATCGCCTCTTCAAACATCCCTAAAACAGTGTACATTTCTGCAAGCATCCCATAATATCGTGATTCATTGGGAAAGTTTTCAATCAGTCTGTTAATTTCTTTATGAGCCTTTTCGAACTCGCCTGTCGACATATAAATATGTTCACGAGGCAGGGATATTCGTTCGTCAATTCCTAACTTTTGTTCAAGCAGATCATAAACATCCAGTGCTTCCTCATATTGATCATTCATTGCCAAAGCAGCAGCAATCATAAAGTACAATTGTATCTCATCGGGAAATATCACACTGGCTTCCTGGTAAAGTTTAATTGCTTCACCATAATCAGCCAAACTCATGAAAATCTCGGCAAGCTGATAATAATACCACTTATTCCGGGAGTCAATTTGAACTGCCTTCCTGCCATATTCAACAGCCAGATCTAATTCTCCGGCTGTAAAATATATGTTTGAAAGTTCGTAATATGCAACATCACTACCAGCATATATTTCAATACATCTTTCAAGAAAATAAACAGCCTTTTGTAAATCTCCAAGTAACTTAAACTTCAGACCCTCGTTTAAAGAATATTGATATTCGAACTTCTCAATTTCCTTAAGCTTTTCATACTCTGATAGCTTTTCTGACACTTTCAGCGCCCTGCATTGGGTCAGCAGGCAAAGCAGGCAAATAATAACCAGCATCCCTCTGTACCTCACCATTAATTTGCATTCCATCTTCTTCATTTTTATCTGTCCGCTATCATTGCCAGTCTATTGAGCTCCTGTATGTCCAAACCCGCCTGAACCCCTGATTGTTTCATTCAGCAAACTCGATTCTTCCCATTTAATATGCTCATATTTGCTAATTACCATCTGACATATGCGATCTCCACCATTGACAATAAAATCATCTTTCGATAGATTAATAATTATTACCTTAATTTCACCACGATAATCAGCATCGATAGTTCCGGGAGAATTTAATACGGTTATTCCATATTTTATAGCAAGCCCGCTACGCGGCCTTATCTGTGCCTCATGTCCATGGGGCAACTCAATAAATAATCCGGTGGGAACGAGGCATCTTTCCATCGGTTTAAGAACCAGAGGAGTATCTAAATCAGCTCTTAAATCCATGCCTGCCGAATATTCTGTTTCGTAATCGGGCAGCGGGTTTTTGGAAATATTCCTGATCTTGATCTTCATAAACTTAATGAATTATAGCGTTTACATTTTTTAGTAATGTCTCTCCTTAAACTTAATAACTTTCAACACCACTCCGAACTAGTATCAAACCTCGTCAGGTAAAAAATATGAGTCACCCTCTGATGTGTATCCCGCTGTCAAACTTATACATAATAAATTATCTGAGCAAGGTATGGACGATTCATACTTATAAACAGGAAACCTTCTTCCCTGCACAAGCTCCGCATCCTTAAGCCTCACTCGTTCCTGTGCCTTTTCCACCCGAAAACATCGTTCATCAGCTGCTTTTCCTTGATCAACACCGTGCCCGTAAAAATAACAATGATAAATGTGTTTATAGTATACCGGGCCAAATTATCCTCTACCCTGAAAACATACCCGGCCAGGAACAGTAAACATCCAAATGCGATATACCCAAGAATCCTCTTGACATCATAGGGGACTGCATAATATTTTCTTCCGATAGCATAGGCCAGAATCACCATAACAGCATATGCAAAAAAGTGTCCCCAGGCTGAAGCCATATAACCATAAACCGGAATAAAATAGTAATTTATTGTTAAGGTCACCAGGGCCCCGCATGAGGCAAACAGAGCACCAAATAAGGTCACTCCTTTTAACTTGTACCAAACCGATAGATTAAAGTATATTCCAAGAAAAAGATTGCCCAACAGAACAATTGGTACAACATTTAATCCTTCCCTGTATTCCCGTCCCACAATATGCTGAAAAACATCAATATACATCGTTATTACAAGGAAAACGAAAACACCGAATATTACGAAATAATTAAGCACCCGGGCATATAATCGACGGTTATCAGAGTCTTCCTCATGGCTGAAAAAAAATGGTTCGAATGCATATCGGAACATTTGGATAAATAATGTCATCAAAACAGCGATTTTTATGTTTGCACCATATATGCCAATTTGCTCCAAAGCGTCTATATTGTCAGGTAGTCTGAACCTCAACATGATTCTGTCAATAACTTCATTCACCGTCCCGGCCAGACCGGCAATCAATAACGGCAGTGAATATAAGATCATTTCCCTGAATAACTTTAGGGAATAAACCATCCTTGTTTTTAAAATATCCTTTATAAAAAACATAAGTGTGAAAAAAGAAGCCAGCATGTTAGACAAAAAAACATAACCGACACGCAAGTCAGGATTGTAAAGGGGACCGGTAATAAAATCACCCTTTCCGGAAGTGTATAACCAGGGTAACAAAACAAGGAAGAACACATTAAAAAATATGTTGACACCAACATTGAATAATTTTATAAGGGCAAATAAAAGTGCCCGGTTTGTGTAGCGTAGTCTGGCAAAAGGGATTGCGGCAATTGCATCCATTGATAGAACAAGTCCCAGAAACAAAATGAATTTTTCACTTTCACCGTATCCGATCAATCCGGCAATCTGGGAATAAAAGAGGAAGATAAAAGCGGCAAAAATGCAGGATGTTGTTATCAGGGAAATGAGGGCGGTGGAAAAAACCATTTGAGAATTCCTGTACTTGCTTGAGAAACGGAAATAGGCTGTTTCCATGCCATAAGAGAGGATTATTATGAAAAAGGCTACATATGCGTAAAGCTCATTTACGATACCATATTCAGCAGGGTCAACAAAGATCCTTGTATAGAATGGTACAAGCAGAAAATTCAGAACCCGGGCTAAGACACTACTTAATCCATAAATTGCAGTTTGCCCGGCAAGCTGTTTTAACGGGTTCAATTTGACTTTTTATTATTTACAGCATCAATATATATTGTGGCAAAAATATTCAAATCCTCCTTAATCCTTGTAATAAATGATGAAGTTATCCTGTTGGCATCTTCAAGTTTGTAGTTGCCCGGTAATTTAATGTGGAAGGTAAGTTCAGTATGGTTACCATACCGGTGAATGTTGAAATGATGAGGAATAAGGTCATCTTCATAAATCTCCCTGCTTATTTCTTTTATTTTATTTATAATATCATCATCAGGCTTTTCACCAAGCAGGGGATTTATGCTTTCCTTTACAGTACTGTATGCAAGCAGAAATATCATAACAGACACAAAAATACCAAGCGCTCCGTCGATCCACCATATAAACGGGCCCATAAATATTCCTGCAAGTATGACCAGGCTAGTTAATGCATCGGATCTATGATGCAATCCGTCTGCTTTTAAAGACCTGAAACCCTCTTTCCTGAATGCCGCGAAACTTACCTGTGCCAAAACTTCTTTTCCTACCAGGGAAACAGCTGTTGCAATAATCGCAAAAGATCCATAATTAACTTCTTCCCCGCTTATTATTAGCAGTACAGATTCGTAAAGGAAATTTATTGATACCAGAACCAGAATAAGTCCCAGTACAAGTGAAGCAATAATTTCGGCTCTTCCATGACCAAATGGATGCTCCCTGTCAGCAGGTTTATCAGATATGTATATGCCGAAAAGTAATATAACCGAGGATAACGAATCGGATAATGTATGCCACGCATCTGCTATAAGTGCGACAGATCCGGTAATGATCCCGGCCCATAGTTTTATAATAAACAGTAGAATATTCCCAACGATGGATGTAAATCCTGCAAATTTTCCCGTTAAATTAATGTTGCTTTTAAAACTGCGCATTGAATTAAAACATTAAATCAGTAATGCAAGATAAAAATTTGCATGTGTAATACCACAAATTTCCGGATAAGCCATTTCGGAATAATATATTCATTTCTATACGTTCAAATAAAGAATAAATTATATTATTTCGTCCTCTTTGATTAAAAATGGCCTTCTTATTATTTTTTTACCGCCAGCATATCCTTAACCTATATTTAAAATGAACATCAAATTTTAATCTGAATTCGTTCCATTAACCTGATTTGCCATAAATTTTTGCGAACTTTGCCGGATCACAGATTTCTTTTAAAACAACCTGTAGATTAATGGACTCAAAAATAGAACAAGCATTTGAAAAGGCCCGCTCCTTTAAACCTTCAAGCCCGGATGAGCTGGAACGGTACAGAATAGAATTATTAGGTAAAAAGGGAATTATTACCGAACTTTTCAATGATTTTAAAAAACTTTCACCCTCAGAGAAAAAAAGGACCGGCCGGATATTGAACGATCTTAAAAATTATGTCCAGCAAAAAATTCAGACCATCGGCAGGGAATTATCGGAAAAGGATCATTATACATATAATATTGATCTTACTCTTCCGGCAAATCAGTTGCAGCTTGGATCCAGGCATCCCATTTCAATTGTAAGGAATGAAATTATAGAAGTTTTCGCCCGACTTGGTTTTACTATTTCAGAAGGTCCTGAAATCGAAGATGACTGGCATGTTTTTTCTGCACTGAATTTTCCTCTTGAACATCCTGCCAGAGACATGCAGGATACCTTTTTTATTACAAGGGATCCGGATATACTCCTTAGAACTCATACCTCCTCGGTCCAGGTAAGAGTCATGGAAAATACTTCTCCGCCAATACGTACAATCTCACCAGGCAGGGTTTTCAGAAACGAGGCTATTTCAGCAAGATCACATTGCATATTCCATCAGATAGAAGGATTATATGTAGACAAAAATGTTTCTTTTGCAGATCTTAAGCAAACTCTGGAATATTTTGCCAGGGAATTATTTGGTGAAGAAACAAAGATACGGCTGCGACCTTCTTTTTTCCCGTTCACCGAACCTTCTGGCGAAATGGACGTATCTTGCCGCTGCAGGGGCGAAGGGTGCAGGTTGTGTAAATACACCGGCTGGCTGGAAGTCCTGGGCTGCGGCATGGTTGATCCCAATGTACTTGCTTCTTGTAAAATTGACCCGCAAGTTTATACCGGATTTGCGTTTGGTATGGGCATTGAGAGGATAGCACTGCTTAAATATGATATTAAGGATATCAGAATGTATTTTGAGAATGACATCAGATTTCTGAATCAGTTTTCCGGAACATTGCAGTGAACGGGAAGATCCTGCCTCCGTAATTTATATTTTATCTTCCCGCGCCCCCTCCAGGAGCATCCGCAATAAGAGGATTAAGATTTGTACCTTCATCATTTTCGTATATTACTCATCAAGCTCCAAATTGATCGTGGTAATTGCCTGATTTTTGCATTGAACCATTTTTTCCCGTTCCAATTAACATCTATAACATTTTGCATATCAAAATATATTTGATTATTTTGCTTTTTAAATTCGGATACTGGTTTACAATAATAAATATATCAATAA
>SLGC01000457.1 GCA_007123885.1 Bacteroidales bacterium
AATTAAAAAACTGAAAAACAGGAAAATGATTTTATATTACGTGGTTAAATAATTTGATAACTATACTTAGGTAAGATCCATCAATAGAGATAATTAAAAATTAAAATTCACGAAAAAAATATATCAAACTTCAAACAAATACAAAATGCATAAAAAAATTTCGATTATTTCAATTCTTGCCCTTGTCTTAATAGTTTTTGCCGGTCTTTCAGGATGCGGCCAAAGGACAGAAAGGGCAGCCGGGGAAGATTCCCAACATAATGTCCTTACAGAAGAAGAAAAAGCCGAAGGATGGGAACTTCTTTTTGACGGAAGAACGACCTCCGGCTGGAGAGGTTTTCAAAAGGAAAACATTACAATTGACGAGGGATGGTATGCTCACCAGGGAGCACTGGTTGCATCGGGAATAGGAGGAGATATAGGAGGTGACATTGTAACCGAAAGGAAATTCGGAAATTTTATTTTTGATACAGAATGGAAAATCAGTGAAGGCGGAAATTCAGGGATACTGTATCTTGTGGGAGAAAATGGTTATAACGCAGTGTATGAAACCGGTCCCGAATACCAACTGCTTGATGATATGGGTTTCCCGGTACCTCTTGAAGATTGGCATTATACCGGCGCCAATTACGGTATGCATGCACCCGGAGACCCCGATATCAAACCGGCAGGTGAATGGAATACCACCCGGATTGTAGTGGATAATGGTCAGGTAGAGCACTGGCTGAACGGTAAAAAAGTAGTTGAATATGAACTCTGGTCGGAAGAATGGGAAGAACTTGTTGCTTCCGGTAAATGGTCGGGTTATCCCGGCTACGGAAGATACAGGGAAGGCCATATAGCCTTGCAGGACCATGGTGACCAGGTATGGTTCAGGAACATTAAAATTAAGGAATTGCCTTAATGATGTTAAATTTAAAGAGCAGTAAAACAGGAAGAGGGTATCCTAAAAAGATATCCTCTTTTTAGTAAATAGCTATGAGCGCAGGAAACCGAACATAAAATAACACTGTACTCTTTAGAGTTAGGATATGATTGTCTGCCTGGTCAGTTCCTTTTTCAGGATTTTCTTCATATGCTCTTCCTGACTTTCCATGCTTTCTATAAGCTTTTTCTGGACTCTTGACCGGTCAGCGTTGTGTTCGGGACAGGATATTTTGTAATAAACATCACCGTTAAGATAATCTGCAAGAAATCTTATACCCATTATATAAGTCATAAGTACAGGCGCCAGATGCAGATAAATCTTTTCAGTATCGGTAAGAATATTCTTCACCTGCCCCAGATATCCGCCGGTAAAAGCCTCAAACCTGTCAATATTGAAAGAAACCCTGACAAGGTCCTTTTCATCCTCCGCAGAAGTATTGCCGGTTGTCCGGAGGGCATCACCATAATCGTAATATATAATACCCGGCCCTACTGTGTCAAGATCAATTACAGTTGACGCCTTCTTTTTATAAAAAAGCAGATTATTGATCTTGGTATCATTATGAACAACACGCAATGGAATTTTTCCTGCATCTACAAGTTCTTCGATCCTGCTAAGTTTTGCCTCCCTTACCTTGTAGAAATCAATCAGTTCTCTGGAAGAGTCTAATCTTCCGGCCTTGTTCATGGCTATTGCATCATTCAGCTGCCTTAGTCTGAACGACAAACGGTGAAAATCTTTTATTGGCTCCCTGAATTCGCTAACATCAAGACATTTACACACTTTTGCAAACCAACCGAACCCCTTGCCGGCTTCGTATGCCTGCCAGTTTTCAGAAACAATTTCAATAGTAAGGGATTCTTTTATGAAGGAGGTCATCCGCCAGGCATTATTATACTTATCCAGATGCATTGGTTTACCTTCGGCAGTGGGAATAAGCAGGGGTATTGAAAGAGGCTGGGGTGAATTATCCAGGACCTGCTGTATTCTCAAATGTGCGTCAACAATAATGGAAGGATCTGTAAATACCTTTGTATTTATTCTTTGCAGTATATAATCATCAGGCGATCCTGAAATATCAAGCCTGTAGGTGTCATTTATATGACCATTCCCAAATTGACTTATTTCATATTCTTCAGCCTCAGGAAAGAAAACTTCGACTACATTTTTAAGCATAAATGAAATACATTTGATCGTTAAACACAATGCTAATCTTCTTAAGTTATAATATTTTAGCCTTTTTTAACACCTGCTTTGTATCTGCTTGGAAATATATTAAATTTTCGGCTTTAAAGATATTAATATAATATTTGTTTTCACTATTAATTATTAAAATATTTTATTTTCTTATTAAAATGCAAGTGCAGCCTCTTGTTTGAAGCTGCAGTCCCGAAAAAACTGAGGAGAATTATTTTTTCAATCCATTTTAATCAATATTGCAAGCCTCCAGGAATTTACGCCCGTAAAAATCAAATGCGAACAGACTGCCCATACCATCATAATGCTTATAGACACATCCGCCATCTATATTGATGACGTTTGTAAAATCCTGTGATCGGATAATTCTTCCTTCCATGGGTGTATGTCCATGTATTAGCAACCGACCTTCCAGCAATGAGCGGTCAACATCATACCCCCTTATCCAGAGCATGGCATTCTTGTCCCCAAGAGGATCATCACTATTGAAATTCAGGCCGGCATGAACAGCAATGAACTCATCAGTCAGGATAAAAAATTTTGTTTGCCTGAAAAAGTCAATATAAACCGGTTCAAGTTCATCAATAGATTCAACTTCAAAACTTTTCAGGGTGTCTTCACCTCCATTCATTAACCAGAGGGAAAAATCCTCCATGCTGTTTTCCGAATCAAGCAGCATCTGCTCATGATTTCCCCTGAGGGTATCAATTCGGAATCCTTTTTTCCTCAAATCAAGTATTAAATCTACAACACCTTTGCTATCGGGTCCCCTGTCTATATAATCGCCTATGCAGATAACCCTGTCGTTTTTCCCGATACCGATTTCTTCTGTCAGCAATTTTCTGAATGTTTCACCGCATCCATGAATGTCACCTATAAAAAAAAGTCGTCCCAAATCTGCATGCATAGTTTTCAGATAAATTCATAGTTATCTTTTCAAAATTACTAATAAAAAATCATAACTTCCACCGGTCTGTGCTTAAGCTGCTTAAGCCATCAGCCGGAACAGGTTCGACCTGCAATCGACCTCACTTGCAGTGAATATAAATTACCGGCGAAGTATAATTGACAGACTTTATTAACCTGGTTTATTCGGATGAAGCCATATGGGCGGTTTCAGAATAGAGGGTTTCGCGCCTTCTGATAAATCCGGTTTCCATCATGCTTGCAGATTCCGATATTCCTTGAAAAAATCCGGATTATTCTTCCTAACTTTAAACTACTCCGTCATTCAGCCTGATCCTCACCTGAAATCTGAAGTTATTAATTCTCCCGGTTATGAAAACCGGAAAATGAAGCGGTGTCAATTTTCCTGAACCTGGTTATTCTGGATAGAAATGTACATGAATTTCCCATCAATTGAAAATTCATCAGAGAGCAGGACATTGCATGGGTAATCGACCTTCAGGTCAATTTTTTTTATCCGAAAATACTCCGGGTAGAGCGGTTCGTTACCTCCCCGCTCCCCCACAGACCCGGACGAGCGGAGTTACCGCATCCGGTTCCTCGGTAATTAGTTTCGCTAAGATAGAGCAAACGATTTAGAAATAA
>SLGC01000351.1 GCA_007123885.1 Bacteroidales bacterium
AACCAGGCTACAAGGAGTACAATAAAAGCCATGGCAAGTATCCATAATGGGGTCTTTACATGTTTACGGTGGTAGAACCGGTAATGCATGTAGGAAAGGTAGGCGAGCCATGTTATAAATGCCCAGGTTTCCTTGGGATCCCAGGTCCAGTAATGGCCCCAGGCTTCTTTTGCCCATATGGCACCAAAAACCAGTCCCAGTGTCAGAAAGGCAAAACCTATATATACCATGTTGTCTGCCAGATTAAGCAGGTTCTTCCTGAATTTCCTGAAGTAGACGAGGTACAGGCCGTAAGCCGCAACAACAGTGGCAGCCCCAAGCAGTGCATATGCAAAAATATAGACAATGACATGCGGAACGAACCATGGGCTCTGAAGTGCCGGCATCAGCGTCTTGCTGAAATTCTCAGGATATGCCAGGTTGATGACCATGAAAACCACGGCCATCATTGCACTGTAAACAAGGAACCACTTGTAGTTCCACCTCAGGTAAGTGACATAGCCAATCAGTCCCAGAAAAAATGAATACCACAGCCTTGTCTCTCCCAGGGTCCGCATGGGAGCCCTGTCAAGGCTGATCCAGAGAAGTGTAATATAATATGCAAAAAGCAGGATCCCGCCAATAACAAGCATATTGCCGGCAGCTGAAATAACTTTTCCCGCAGTGGTTTTTTCCGTGTCTTCCGCGTTAAGCACCATCCCGACCTTCGTTTTCCCCGGAAGGGTCTTTATCATGAAAACCGTGATCCAGATCAACAGGGATCCGGTTATCCAGACTCCTGAAATGATCATTCCGTAAAAAGGGAAATTTGTATAATCTGCAAACATTACTCTTCTTCTTTAATTTCTTTGCCAATCCAGAAAATATATACCGCCCCGGCGAGAAGCATGATAAAGCCAACATATACTATGGGTAGCCAGGGATCTCTTATGACTTCAATTACACTCAGCTCAGACCATTTTCCCATTTCCCGGTTGTAACTCATCTGGTAAAGCCGCCACCCTTTTACTTTTGGGGGTTTATTAACCTCAATGAAGAGTTCCTGCGGCTCATCATCCATTGTCAGGGCTATGACGTGTGACTGGTATCTTCTGGGTTCCGGGGTTGTCATTAAGATCAGGTCCCTTCCGTCAAGCAGCAGGTATTTTGGATTGAACAGGAAGCTGCCGCTGCTGATCCAGCCTTCATGCGATTCACCTGTCGATCTGTTTACCGCCGTGATGCTGGCAGCGGGAGGGGCGCCTCTTTCACCGGAAGGAAAATATTTTCCTTCATTTTCTATACTCTCCGGGAAAAACTCATTGACAGAAATGTCCCAGTCAAGCAGGGTGGTATTTTTGCCTGCTTCAACATACGGAAGCGGCATCTGGGATTGATCGGACAGCTGTCCCGTATGGAAATCTACTATTGCCAGCTGGGGAGGATATTCTTCGATATCAAATTTAACCAGTTCCAGTGCAAAGGGAAGATTATGAAAGTGTGAATTCCCGTCATAGGCATGCCATACAGTCTCACCTTCAAAAAGCTCCATCCGCAGGCGCCGCAGATCGCCTGTTCCGAGACTTGCCGCTGCTATAACTATCCACAGTCCGGCATGGTTCAGGATAAATCCGATGTTTCTTTTTTTCAGTGGTATCGACCTGCGAAGCACCACCAGCCCAAGGCTTACCAGCAGATAAAGCTGGGCCAGAAGGAAAGGCCAGCTGTTGCTTACATGGGTAAGACCAATGGAGGCAGCTAATCCTTCTGCATCGCTGTCCGTCTGGTCAAAAACACCCATCATGATGGTAAGCAGGGTGATCAGGACTATTGAGCTGGTAGCAGCCGGTATTCCGGACAGCCACTTCACGAAAGGATCGTCATCGTAAAAAATATGGAGAAAGGCTATGGTGGTGATAAATGCCATTCCCGCGTACATATTGAAAGGAAAGGAAGGAATACTTATACCTTGCTGGGATGTGGCAGCTTCGATTAAAAAGCCGGTTATCAGAAGAATTAGCGCTATTAAAAACCCTTCACGGTATTTCCAGGGAGCCTGAAAAAGCTGCCTTTCGGCTGTCTGTTTTTGAATTTTGCCTGGTGAGCCCAATCTATGAGGATTAAAATGTTGAAATTGACCCAAAAATAAATAAAAAGTTTCACGATATTTAAAAAAATATCAGATGTTGTTTATTCTTAAGGATAACATTTTCTTAAGTATCATCTGATATATGGTTTATATAACGCAAAAACAAGATATGTCTGTATAACCCGATTTGAAAACATTTTGCACTTGCTTTCAGTATAAAGAATATGTATCCGGGAAAGCTATATTTTATTTTAATATGCAGTGACCTTATGAACCGGGTAGTTTTCTACCTTTGTCATCAGGATAGTGAATAAATAATCTTAATCAATCCATTATGAATCAAATTTTGCGGAATTCCCTTGCAGGCATCGGATCCCTGGGATTTGTAGCGGGATTCAGCAGTTGCTCTTCCGTTTCCGGGGATACTGATCCTGATCTTACACGCCCTAACATTATATACATCCTCTCCGATGATCTGGGTTACGGAGAGCTGGGCTGTTACGGGCAGGAGAAGATAGAGACCCCCAATCTCGACCGGCTTGCCTCGGATGGAATGATCTTCACCGATCATTATACCGGTTCTCCCGTCAGTGCACCTGCCCGCTGTATTTTGCTTACCGGTATGCACAGCGGAAGGGCACAGATCAGATCAAATGATGAACTGCCGGAAAGAGGTGATGTATGGAATTATCATGCAGTCATTGAAGATCCGTCACTGGAAGGTCAGCGTCCACTGAAGGCAGGTACCGTGACCATAGGATCAATGCTGCAACCGGCCGGGTATAAAACAGCCATCGTCGGTAAATGGGGACTTGGTCCGCCAGATTCCGAAGGAGCACCCAATAAACAGGGGTTCGACTTCTTTTTCGGATACAACTGCCAGAGGCAGGCTCATACTTTCTATCCTGTGCATCTTTGGAAAAACGACAGAAGGGTCTACCTTGACAATGACACTGTGGCACCACATGGATGGCTTGGTGAAAACGATGACCCTTATGATCCGGCCTCTTATGCACCGTATAATCTTAACGATTATTCCCCCACATTGATGTTCGAACAGATTACCGGCTTTGTAAACGAGAATCACGGTAATCCCTTTTTTCTGTACTGGGCAGATCCTATTCCGCATCTCCCGCTGCAGGCTCCCCAGAGATGGGTCGACCATTATGTTGAAAAATTTGGTGATGAAGAACCTTACCGGGGAAGGGAAGGGCATGGTGGTTATTTTCCCGTACGTTATCCCAGGGCAACGTATGCAGCTATGATCAGTTACCTGGATGAGAATGTCGGCAGACTGGTGCAACAGTTGAAGGATCTGGGAATTTATGATAATACCCTGATCATTTTCACCAGCGACAACGGACCTATCGGCCCTTATACGCCATGGTTCCAAAGTGCGGAACCTTTTCGCACAGGGTCCGGCTACAATAAAGGCCATCTGAATGAAGGGGGCATCCGGGTGCCCATGATAGCAACATGGCCTGCTGTTATAGAGCCCGGCAGCAAGAATGATCATATCTCTGTTTTCTATGATGTAATGCCTACACTGGCTGAAATTACAGGAGCTGAAACTCCTGAGGATATCAGCGGGACAAGTTTTTTTCCTGTCCTCAGGGGTGAAGGGCAGCCGCAGCCGGAATTCCTGTACTGGGAGTTTCCAGGGTACGGGGGACAAATGGCAGTGAGAATGGGTAACATGAAGGCTCTGCGAAAAGATATGCACGCCGGAAATCTGGTATGGGAATTGTATGATCTGGATAATGACCCCAGGGAGATGAATGACATCTCATCCATACATCCCGATATTATAGAAAAGGTGGAAGAGGTTGTGGCCAGGGAGCATACTGTTTCCGAAAATCCGTTGTTCCGGTTCCGGGTGTTGGGAGAAAGCCGGTAGTGCCGGCAATAGCTGCCGGTAAGGATGTAATTATTCCGGCAGGATTCCGTTATAGTTTGCCCCCAGCTACAGGACATAAGGTTTAGAGATACAATGCGGGATCCGGTCCGGCAGGAGTAGTCAGGAACAGGGAGTCGGCCGGCGTTAGGATACTGGAAATATCGACATGGACGGTTGATGGCCATAAAAGTTTTAATGTTTTTTAGCAGTTTAGTGGTTACTTAAATAATCAATTGATTCGAATGGATCGTGCATCAGGGATCCTCCCGATCAATCAAACCAGAAAAATAATTTTTCATTGATGAAAAAAGTCCTGAAAATATTCCTTATAGCAGTGGTAGTCCTGCTGGCACTGCTGATTATCATTCCATATGCCTTCAGGGGCAGGATAATTGAGATTGCAAAAGCAGAAATAAACAAGAATCTTAATGCAAGGGTTGAATTTGCCGATCTGCGGCTCTCCCTTCTCAGGAACTTTCCCAACCTGAGTGTAACGCTGACCGATCTGTCTGTGGCTGGTGTTGATGCTTTTGAATACGATACTCTTGTATCAGTGAACTTATTCAGGACTGTAGTAGATATTAAAAGTGTATTCGGAGATGCAATTCAGGTACGCTCGGTTTCGCTCGACCGGCCCAGGGTAAAAGCACTGGTTCTTGAAGATGGGAAGGCCAACTGGGATATAATGATAGAAACTGATGAGATCCCTGAAGAAACTGAAGAAGAATTTGAGTTCCTGGTTCAGTTGCAAAAGTTCGAAGTCCGCAATGGCTTTGTCGAATATATCGATATCCCCCTGGAAGTCAGGACTACATTCGGAAACCTTAACCTGAGCATGCACGGGGACCTTACCCAGAATTTCACTTCGCTCGATATTTCCGCGGTAAGCGATATCTTTAACTTCTGGTATGAAGATTTCCGGTATATTTCAAATGCCCGGCTTTCGGTCAACACGTTCCTGGATGCCGATCTTGATGATTTCAGATTCACCTTCAGGGAAAGCGAGGTTATGCTCAATGACCTGGAGATGGGTGTGGACGGCTATTTCGCCATGCCGGCCGAGGATATCGAGATGGATCTGAGCTTTTTCAGCAAGAAGACTGATTTCAAGACCGTACTCTCTCTTGTACCTGCCGTGTACATGACGGACTTCGAAGGGCTACGGGCCACCGGATCACTCGGACTGGAGGGGTTTATCAGGGGAGTGATGAGTGATGAGACATTCCCGTCAATGGGTATGGACCTTGTTGTCGAAAATGGCGGGATCAGCTATCCCGATCTGCCGGAATCCATTGAAAATATCCAGATGGACCTGAATCTTTATTATGATGGCGTCGATGAGGATAAAACAACGGTCGACCTGAGGAATTTCTATATGGAAATGGCAGGCAATCCCTTCGAAATGGCACTTAGCATCCGAACGCCCGCCAGCGATATGTCGGTAGATGCATCTGTCAACGGAACGATAGATTTTACCAGCCTGGTAGATGTCATGCCGCTTGAGGATGTCACACTGAGAGGACTGCTTGAGTCTGACATGTTCTTTACGGGCAGGATGTCGGATATAGAAAATGAGCGGTATCAGGAACTTAATACAGGCGGAAGTCTGCGGCTGACGGCATTTCAGTATTCTGATGCAGAACTCCCTTATGATGTTTCAATTCCCGGCGCTCTTCTCACATTTTCTCCCAGGTATGTTGAACTGGCCAATTTTGAATCTGTAATAGGGAAAAGCGATATAAATATGAGAGGACGGATGGAGAATTTTATACCTTATATATTTAATGACGGAGTTCTGAAAGGCAGCATGACGTTTTCCTCATCCCTTCTGGATATTAATGAGCTGCTTGCCGGTGAGGCTGAAACCGAAGCCGATACGGTTGCCCTTTCGATAGTGGAAATACCCGGCAACATTGATCTCACGCTTGATTCATCAATTGACAATGTACTTTTCAGTGACCTGGAAATAAGTCAGATGAAAGGAAGGATCACCGTCCGCGACCAAAGTGTCATCATGGATCCGGTAAACATGAACATGCTTGAGGGCTCAATCAGGATGAGAGGTGAATACAATACCCGGGATATGAGCGCCCCTTACATCAATTTTTCCATCAATATCATCGATTTTGATATTCCTTCGTCTTTCCATGCTTTCAATACAGTTAAGCAAATTGCACCTATAGCCAGGGGGCTCAGGGGCGCCTATTCAACCGATTTCCAGATGTATACCCTGCTGGATGATCAGATGATGCCCGTCTTAAATTCAATGGATGCACAGGGCCGGCTGCGGACATCGCAAGTGGAGCTTGTAAGCTCTGAAACATTCGACCGGCTTTCATCTGCATTAAGGTTAAGGGAGGACAGGGACAATGTTCTGAGGGATGTGGATTTCAGCTTTACAATACAGAACGGCCGTGTGCACATCGAACCATTCGATATGAGGATGGGGCCCATTAATATGGTGATAGGCGGGGACCAGGGAATAGACCAGACAATGAATTACGTGGCACGGCTTACCGTTCCCCGGTCACTGTTTGGCAGCGGTGCCGACCAGATTATAGATAATCTTGCTTCCAGGGCTGCTGAAAGGGGTCTTAATATCCAGCCCGGCGAGAATGTGAATATTGATGCCAGGATAACAGGAACCTTTACCGATCCTAGTATTTCACTCGATATGAGGGAAACGGCCAGAACTGCGGTAGATCAGATCAGGGAGCAGATAAGGGAGCAGGCTACTGATGAAATAGAGAGAAGAGTTGAAGAGGCGGAAGACCGGGTTAGGGAGGAAGCCTCTGAAAGGGCCGCGCAGATCATACGGGAAGCAGAACGAAGGGCCGACCAGGTGAGGAGTGCAGCAGAAGATGCCGCTGCGGCAATCAGAAAGGAAGCCGAAACCAATGCCGCCAGGATCGAGCAACAGGCAGCCGGCAGGGGCCGTATTGCCGAGGCTGCTGCAAAACGTACCGCCGGCACAATACGAAGGGAAGGGGCGGAGAAGGCCGATGCCGTGGTAAGGGAGGCTGATCAGAGGGCAACCAGGATAATTGAAGAGGCAAGGGAAGAGGCTGCGAGACTTCAGTAACAGATCCGGATCGCCGGCTGAGTTTCTTTCTCCATTACACTGGCATCCCGTTGGACTTTAACCAGAGCTCTGCTGATCGATCAGGTAAATGATATTCCTGCTATATTCATCTTACAGAAATTTTTGTTAAGTTTAGGTGATCAGGCACAATTCTTAATTTTAACCATTAAACCTTTTAACTATGACCAGACCAGTAACTATATGTGGGGCACAGTGGACCGATTTACCCATTGAAACAATGTGTTTAAAAACAAAAGAATTTGGTTATGATGGCATAGAGCTTGCTTGTTGGGGAGATCATATTGAAGTTGACAAAGCTGATCAGGCATATTGTGACCAGCGAAAGGCTTTATTGAAAAAATATGATCTTCAACTTTTTGCTATCGGCAACAGTCTTGTAGGGCAAGCAGTATGTGACCATATTGACCGCAGGCATAAAAATATACTTCCCTCATATGTCTGGGATGATGGCGATCCCGAAGGAGTAAGGCAGAGAGCGGCTGAAGAAATGAAAAGGACCGGCGAAGTTGCCAAAAGGCTTGGAGTAGAAAATGTTATAGGGTTTACGGGTAGTTCCATATGGCACCTCAGTTATTCCTTTCCGCCGGTACCTAAAGATATGATAGATGAGGGTTACGAGGATTTTGCAAGAAGATGGATCCCCATTCTTGATGAATATCAAAAGCTTGGGGTCAAATTTTGCCTTGAGGTTCACCCTACGGAAATTGCTTTTGATATTGTATCCACGAGAAGGGCACTTGAGGCTGTTGATTACCATCCGGCATTCGGGTTCAACTATGATCCAAGCCATTTTGGTTACCAGGGTGTCAACTATGTAAAATTTCTATATGAATTTAGCGACAGGATATTCCACGTTCACCTAAAGGATGTACACTGGGGGACAGATGGCCCTGCTGATATCGGGGTGTTTGGAGGGCATTCTGAGTTTGGGGATAACCGGCGTTTTTGGGATTTCAGAAGTCTTGGACGTGGCAGTATAAATTTTGAAAGGATAATCCGGGCTCTTAATGATATCGGATATACCGGTCCCCTTTCGGTGGAATGGGAAGACAGTGGCATGAACAGAGAACATGGTGCAAAAGAAGCTTGTAAATTTGCCAGGTCTCTTGATTTTGAACCTTCCAGTTTAAAATTTGATGAATCCTTTGGTAATTAATAACCGGTTATATAAGTGCCGCCGGCGCGGGGGCGTGCCGTGCGGGAAAGCTGAACGCTGCGGTTGACGCGGCGGGGGTGGAAAAATAATCAGTGATTAATGTGCATGGGGCCAGTTTTCAACCCAGCCGAACCGCTCTACCCGGGCCATCTTTCAGTCGCCAGTCTTTAACCTTATTTGTGGGGAAAGGGGTTACTCAAACACAGAATGTCGCTCAGGCGCGGTATTCCTGTCAGGCTTTGCCCGAAAGACATATGTGCGAAGATCAATCTAAGGGCCTGTAGTACAGGTCCCTGGCTTCCACCTTCATGCCCTGGTGATGCATTTGAATAGCAAAATGGCCGGAAGTATATTCATCATCCTCATATGTCATTACCAGTTCATCATTAACCCAGAATTGTATTTCAGGTCCCACAGCCCTTATACGTATTCTAAACCATTCATCATCTCTGGTTATGAGTTTTGTCGCCTTTCCGGTTGGCTTTCCGGGTTTCCACAACCATCCGGTATAAGCTTCCTGGGTATGGTTCAGTTGAAATTCGTACCCGTGTGGAAATCCATCAAGTCTGTCAGCAGGAGGATGAGCACGAAAATAGAATCCACTATTGGAGTTATGGCCACTGATCCGAAACGTTCCTTTCGCTTCGAAATCATTTACAGCAGGATAGGAATAAAGATGACCCATAGCCCCTTCGCCAACAATCACGCCATCTTGCACCGACCATTCTCCATTTCCATATGCAAACCATCCATTAAGATTTTGTCCATTGAACAGGGGAATCCAATCAGATTCCGTTTGTGCATCAATGTTTGTGCTTGCAAAACAAAAGACTGCTATTGCAAGCAGGTTGAATATTCTTTTCATTAAATAAAAGTTAGTTTAGGTTAACTTAATATCCCGGATAAAACAGGTTGTTCAAATGCGACAACAATTTATTAATTATCAATTACTCAAATAATAGTATCTATTCCTTTTTATGTCCGTTCAATTTTATGAAGCCATCATTGAAGCCATCAGGAGGCACAAAATAAAACTTTATCTTCAGAAGTGGAAGGATCCCAGGCCTTACGCCGGCATCGGAGGCAATGACCAGCCTTCACGATATTCGGTTTTAACCAGGCTTTCAGCAAATTGCCTGGCATTTATATCATCCTTCCAATTTCTCCGGGCCCTGAGACGACCACCTTGCACTGCCTGGTGTTCATCTATCATCATTCTCAGAGTTTCATTATCATCAATGTTGGTAAAACGCATATTCGGGCCATCCCAATCCAGCACCTTGTGAAGTCCCTGCAGTCGAACAGCAAGCACACCCATAACAACCATCTCGTTAAACGGCCCTGACTCCTTGAAATTGGAAGTTGTCTGAAGACGGTTTGCCGGACTCTCCTTACAAGCCCTTACCCAGTCTCTGCGATGATTATCGATCCTCCTTAATGTTTGCGGAACATTTGGAACTCTTCCCGACAGCAGCCAGGGATCCCTTCCGTAACAACCGCAGATCAATTTATCTTTTGTACCATGGAAAATAACTCCGCCGCCGCCAACATTCATGTTCCGTCCTGCCGGCCATCCTTCCGGCTCTCTGGGCTTAAGTCCGCCATCATACCAGGTAATCTCAACCTCAGGCATATTAACTTTTCCAACAGGAGAACGCTGAGGATATGTAAGATGTACAACCTCAGAAGCCGGGCAACTATCCCAGTACAAGGGGCTGGAGCTTCCACGCACCTTGATCGGATACTGCAGATCCAATGCCTGGAAAGGTGGATGAAGAATATGACAGGCCATATCGCCAAGCGCTCCGGTTCCAAAATCCCACCATCCCCTGAAGTTCCAGGGTGTATATGCTACATGGTAAGGACGCATTCTGGCCGGACCGATAAACAGATCCCAGTTCAGGGTTGAGGGAACCGGCATCACTTCTGCAGGTGGATTTATTCCCTGGGGCCAGAGAGGACGATCAGTAAAAGCCTCAACTTTGGTAACTTCGCCAATTTCACCATTCCATATCCATTCGCATATCTGGTTAACTCCTTCGCCGGAAGCACCCTGATTACCCATCTGGGTTGCAACATTGTATTGCTCCGCAAGCCTGGCTAAAAGCCTTGACTCATACACTGTGTGTGTAAGAGGCTTCTCAACATAGGCATGCATACCAAGGGTCATTGCGTGGGCTCCCACAATAGCATGTGTATGATCGGAAGTAGCAACAACAACCGCATCGATAGATGAACTCATTTCATCAAACATTTTTCTCCAGTCCAAATACCTCCTGGCATTGGGATATTGATCGAATGTCCTCTGGGCATGGTTCCAGTCAACGTCACATAACGCCACGATATTCTCATCAGACACCTCTCTCAGAAGGCCATTGCCCATACCGCCTACTCCGACGCCGGCAACATTTAATTTATCACTGGGAGCCCTGTGACCGAGACCACTGATTACATAGCTTGGCAAAACAGTTAAGCCGGCAGCAGCAATCGCACTGGTACTTAAAAATTCTTTTCGGGTCATCTTTTTTTCTTTTTCCATAACCTTAGGTTTAATTAATAGTTTTATCAGGCAATAAGTTTTCACCAGGTTTTAAATCATGCTAAATATAAGTATTTTTAAACGTACTTGTCTGAACGAATAAAACAAATTTCAAAGAGCATGCTTTACCCGGCAAACTGAAAATAATAATTCTGATCAGGGTAGCCGGGTTACCTGTTATCAGTATTAACAAAAACCTTTACCTATGCAGCCTGGTTTATTAAAAAAAAACCCGGCCTGGGGCCGGGTTTGAACCTTATATCTGACTTTGATGATGAAATCTTTTCTCTTTGATCCTGGCTTTTTTACCGGTAAGCTTTCTCAGGTAGAATATTTTTGCACGCCGTACACGTCCGACCTTATTCACTTCTATTTTTTCTATGAAAGGTGATTGTACAGGGAAAACACGTTCCACACCAACGTTGCCTGACATTTTCCTTACGGTGAAAGTTTGTGCAAGTCCGCTGCCTTTACGTTGAAGTACAACACCACGGAACTGCTGGATCCGTTCCTTGTTTCCTTCAACTATTTTATAATGTACGGTAATGGTATCGCCGCTATTGAATTTCGGGTAGTTTTTTTCCTGGTTATATTCTTTTTCTACCACACTCATTAAGTTCATCCTTCTTGTTTTAAGGTATTTTACATTCTCTGAAACAGGCTGCAATATTACTATTTTTTTTTCATTCCGACAAATAGTTCATGAAACATCAAACAAAAAATTTGCACATCCATGTAAATGATCAATATCTGGTAATGTATGCCGGATCATAAGCTGCATCTTTTCGCATCGACTCTGTGTCATCGAAGATGATCAGGGATAATGTATGATACCTCCCGAATTATCTTTTTTTGCTCCGGTAACAGAACAGAGGCAATTAACCTCGTCTCTGATCTTCAGCACCCCGAGGAAAGCAAAAACAGCAGCCTCCTTGAAATCAACCAGCTCTTCTTCCGGAATGACTGTATATAAGGATTCCGCTTTTTCAGATATCAGTCGTGTGAGAAAGCTGTTTCTGGCACCTCCGCCGGTAATAAGCATAGTCGCCGGCCCGTCATTTCCCGGTCCCAGAAATTCACTGTTCTGCTCATACCGCCGGCTACCTTTATCCGGATTAATGTTCCCCGTCCCTTCTCCCGGAAGGGATGATCCCTCCTTTTCGTTTATGATCGACCGGTGCGGAGGATTTTTCGATGCCCCGGCTGCCACCCGGAGGGCGATATGTTCACACACCGTTCTCAGCTTATCTTCAATTGCGGCATCCCGCTTTTCCAGGACGGGCATAAATACCTGGTCAACCCACTCCTTGCCCAGTGATCGCGGGCCGCTTAACCTGTAGTAATCGAGGTTCTCCAGTGCGTCCAGTAATTCAGGGTCAACAACTCCTTTCCGGGCAAGTTCGCCGTCATGATCATAATTCCTGCCTGCATAACCGGCAAGGGCATTCAAAACAATGTTTACGGGACAAATATCAAAGGCGATCCTTTTATTGCTTTCGCGGAAGGAGATGTTCGCGAAACCTCCAAGGTTGAGGCAGTAGCTGTACTGCCCAAACAGCAGTTCATCGCCTGCAGGTACCAGGGGCGCCCCCTGTCCGCCAAGGGCAACATCAAGGCGCCGGAAATCCGACACGGTAGTAATGCCTGTTACGGCGGCAATCTCAGCGCCATCACCAATCTGAAGGGTCAGCCCTTTATCAGGCTGATGAAATACTGTATGTCCGTGAGAAGCAATCAGATCAGGTTTCTCATCAATATCTTCCAGGAATAATTTCACCGATCTGCCTGCAAAGCGACCGAAATCCCTGTGCAGCTCCATCAATCCGAGTCCGCTCAGCTCCATTGATACTGCCAGCCTCTCTTTCCATTCTGTGCCTGCATAAGAGAGGGTTTCGGTTTTTAGTATTTCCATCTGCCATTCATTGGCAGACAGGAAGAACCGGCATAATGCCATATCCAGTCCATCGAGCGAGGTGCCGGACATTAGTCCCGCCGCTATGTAGGACTGCTGTTTACTGGTTGTTTTCTTACCCATGTAATTATCTCATGTAGATCATTGACCGCATCCACGGCGCATCGGGTTCCTTTACATTTCCGTTAATTATTTAAAGTACTATGATCGTTCTCGTAATCTGCTTTTGTCCGTAAGTTAAGCGGATGATGTAGATACCCGGCTCCAGATCCTGAAGGCTCATCGATCCTGTCAGTTCCCGCTCCCGGTAGAGGATCTTTTCAGCCACGATTTTCCCGTCAGTGCTCAAAAGGGAAACCGTCACATTCTCTCCCGGGTCCTCTTCAAGCGTGATCCACAACACATCGCGTACAGGGTTGGGATATATCCTGATGGCAGGTTCCTGAACCGGAGGGTCTGTTGCCGAAACCTCCGGAGTCCTCTCGGCCAGTACAAAAACCCCGGGTGAGGTGAAGGATACGGTTGAATTAATCATTCCATCCTCGATTACGCCGCCGAGGCTGACCCAGGAGTTGCCTTCCGATTTTGCTATCCCCAGGTTATCGATTTGAAAAGGTATATCG
>SLGC01000138.1 GCA_007123885.1 Bacteroidales bacterium
TGAAACTACCGGAGGCTCCCCAAAAAATGAAAAAATTACAGAAATCGCTGTTTTTGTGCATGATGGCAGCAGGATTGTAGATGAATTCTGTACACTCATCAATCCGGAAAAGAATATCCCTCCCTATATCACAGGAATAACAGGAATAAATAATGCGATGGTAGCAAAGGCTCCCAAATTTTACCAGATTGCAAAAACAATAGTAGAGCTAACTGAAAATACCTTCCTGGTAGCACACAATGCCAGTTTTGATTATGGATTTATCTGTGAAGAATTCAGGCAGCTTGGGTATTCTTACAGAAGGGATAAACTTTGTACTGTTAAACTGACCAGGCAACTTATTCCGGGCCTCCGTTCATACAGCCTCGGAAAGTTGTGTAATGAGCTGAATATTTCAATAACAGACCGTCACCGTGCACGTGGTGATGCCCTCGCAACCGTAAAACTTTTTGAAAAATTGGTAGAACTATATGCAATAGAGAATCCCTTGTATCAAAAGTTGTTCAGTTTTTAAGAAAAAGCTTCTCTGCTTCTATCAACCCTTCCCTTTTTCCAAGATCCATCCATATAGATTCATTTTCGGGATAACCACGAATGTTATTTGAACCGGCGAGCCTGAGATAGAGTTCCGCAAGTGAAAATGCGCCCCGTTCCGTCATCATGCTGAATATCAACGGATCAAGTACCTGTATCCTGCTGAAAGCATATTTTTCAAGTTTCCTGCCCGACCTTACTTTCCGGGTTTCTCCGGTTTCCAGGTTTTCCCAGCCACACAACTGCATGTTATCGTTGAATAGCATAAATCTTGTACTTTCCCTCCTCCGCACAACAAGTGTGGCGAGAGCGCCGGAATTCTGATGATCTGCATACAGGACCGACAGATCAAGATCACTTAGAATTTCAAGATTGTAAACAAGAAACGGCTGGTTGTCATTGAAAAACCATTCCACCTTTTTAAGCCCTCCTCCTGAATCCAGCTGAAGATCTGATTCGTCCGAAACTTCAATCCTTATACCGAATTTATTTTTCTCATCAAGGTAATCTTTAATGAGTCCGGCAAAATGATGCACATTCAGGATGATCTCCCTGAAGCCCGATTCGGCAAGTCGCCTGATCAGCATTCCCAAAAGAGGTTCGTTATTGATCCTGATAAGCGCTTTAGGACTTACTGACGGCTGCGGCTGAAGTCGTTCTTCTATTCCGGCGGTAAGGATCATTGCCTTCATTAACCTGTTTTTTAACCTTTTACACCTTCAGACTTACACCGGTGCCAGGAAAGCTTTTCACTGCCGTAATTCACATACACTTTCCGGGCAGAACCCGGTCAGGACATTACAGAACCATCAGGGTTTACTGTATAGCAAATTTAATTAATTATATGCTTTGTCATCCGGATATTCCTTGCGGAACAGCAGCCAGTAATTTTTAATTGTCGACCTGATCTCCCTGTGAAGCAGCAATAACCCGATAAGATTAGGAATAGTCATAAATGCAATGGTAATATATGACAATGTCCATACTATCGTGGTGTCTGTAAAGGCGGCAATAAAAAACATTGCAACGTAGATAATCCTGTAATATATCACGTATGGAGAACCGACAAGATAAGTCACTGCCCTGTCACCGTAATATGACCATGAAATGGCGGTTGAAAATGCAAAAAGAAGTAATCCGATAGATACAATGTACTGTCCGAAGTTGCCGAAATAGCTTCTTGTAAATGCATAGGTGGTCAATGGTGCACTATGCAGAAGCGAACTTCCCGTTATCGTTATTCCCGTGGTGGTCAATCTTCCGTTATGAACCGTAAGGGCTCCGGAAAAAGGCTGGCCACCCATCATAACATTTATATCCTCGGCAACAGAACGTGCATGCAGTATTGTAATATTTTCCTCGACTATCCTGCCATTATCCACCTGGACTGTTCCTGTGTACAAGGGAGGATCGACCTCTTCGCCCAGATAGTGAAAAAGTTTTTCCCGGTCACTTTCAACGGCATCATCGAATTCACCTTCAAAAACCACCATATCGGTAGATTGAAAAACATTATCCACCTTCTCGTTCCATACACCCGATGAAAGAAGTACAAGTCCTGTCAATGTGCAGATGCAGATGGTGTCAATAAAGGGCTCAAGTATGGCTACCATACCCTCTGAAACAGGTTCATGCGCCCTGGCAGCGGCATGAGCTATCGGGGCAGAACCCTGGCCGGCCTCATTGGAAAAAAGACCACGATTAACTCCCAGTTTGAAGGCAAAAATGAAGGATGCTCCAAGAAATCCGCCGACAGCCGCAGTCCCCGTGAAAATACCAGAAAAAATTGATACAAAGGAGGGGAAAATATTCTGATAATTATATGCAAGAACAGCAAGAGCCCCGATAAGGTATATTATTGCCATTCCGGGCACGAGTCGTGAGGTTACTTGTGCGATGCGTTTAATCCCCCCAAGGATCACAAATGCAAGCAAGATAGCAAGAATACCCCCGGTAAGAATATGCGGCACACCAAATGTAGCGAAAATAGAATTGGATATGCTGTTTATCTGGGGAAGATTTCCGGTACCGATGGAAGAAAGAATGGTAGCTGCAGCAAAGAAACCACCAAGCCATTTCCCGGTATTAATGACCTTTTTATTGGGAAGCCTTATGTTGAGCCTCTTTTTCATATAATACATAGGCCCACCGGCAATCATTCCCTTTTCATCCTTCTCTCTGTATTTATGAGATAGTGTGACCTCAACAAATTTTGTTGTCATACCAAGTAGTCCGGTCAACAGCATCCAGAACAGGGCCGCCGGGCCCCCCATATGAATAGCCAGTGCCACGCCTGCAATATTTCCTGTACCCACTGTTCCGGATAATGCAGTTGTTAAAGCCTGAAAGCGTGAAGTATCTCCTTCGTCGGTTATTTTATCAAACCTTCCGGTAACTACCCTGTAAGCATGCCTGAAATAGCGGAATTGGGGAAAACCCAGATACAGAGTAAAAAATACTCCGGTACCGATCAGAAGGTATACAAACCAGGGACCGCTGCCCAGGTAACTGTCAATGTATAAGAGAAATTCGTTGATCTTTTGCATAATTATCCTTTATAAGATGCCGCTAAAATAATATTTTTTTTATCTAACAGACAAAACATTAAAAACATGTCAGAATTATTCTTTTAAAAATAGTGTCCGTTTTCGGACAATCATTTACGAAAACGTATAATAAAAACTGATCCCTGACGCCAGCGCAAACCTTGTATTTTGTTGCATATAAGCTCCTTGCCTCTTTTGGCACATAATGTGTTTAAAAACATGTAAAAGAACCGCAGAAAAATGTAACATAAATATTACAGAAACGTCAAATTAACAAAATACAGAAACAAGGAATAAACCACGGTGGCAAAAAGATATCTAAGAAATTAACTGAATATTGATAATCATAAAAAACTAAATATCATGAAAACAATAATCCTGAATACAGCAATAGCCCTCCTGATGTTTGGCTTTATTACTAAAATAAACGGCAACTCGCTTGACCAGGCAATGGAACCTTTAACCTACTCTCTCCTTGACCAGGCAATTGAACCGGCAACAGAGGTGGAGGCATGGATGTATGAACCGGCATTCTCTGCCGTCTCATATATTGATCCTGTAAGTGAAACTGCACTGCA
>SLGC01000010.1 GCA_007123885.1 Bacteroidales bacterium
AAACTAATTACCGAGGAACCGGATGCGGTAACTCCGCTCGTCCGGGTCTGTGGGGGAGCGGGGAGGTAACGAACCGCTCTACCCGGAGTAAATTGGCTGAAAAAATTTTCATGTATATTTGTCACTGTATATAACCCTTAACTTTAAATGAATAATAGTATAATCGCATTTGTTTTTATTGCCCTGCTTACCCCAACAATGGCTGAAGCCCAACAAAGATCTGCCTGGCGCGGACCGGACAGGAACGGTATTTACAAGGAAACAGGTCTTCTGCAGGAATGGCCGGAAGAAGGACCGGCTGTCCTATGGATGTTTGAAGGGCTTGGTGAGGGATATTCTTCACCTTCATTTGCCAACGGAAAGATCTACCTTACCGGAATGCACGATAGAACAGGTTATGTATTCATCCTTTCCAAAGATGGAACGCTGATAAACAAGTATGAATATGGACCTGAATTCTACCGTTCCTATCCCGGAAGCAGGTCAACGCCCCTTGTTGTGGATGATCTCCTGTACCTGGTCAGCGGTATGGGGGAAATCATGTGCCTTAACGCCGGAAACGGGAAGCAGATCTGGTCAAAAGACGCCATTGGTGATTTCGGAGGAGAAAATATCCGGTGGGGCATAACTGAAAACCTGCTTGTTGACGGGGAAAAAATTTTTTTCGCCCCCGGAGGCAAGCACCATAATATTGTTGCACTTAACAGGTTTACCGGTGAATTGATCTGGTCAAGTCCCGGATCAGGTAAAGGAGACCTGTCAGCCTATTGTTCACCACTTATAATTGAATTACCTGCCAGAAAGCTGCTGGTAACCCATATGGCAAGCGATATAGTGGGACTTGATGCGGAAACCGGGGAGTTTTTGTGGTCATATCCCTTTGCCAACCGCAACAATATACATTCCAACACCCCAATATATTATAACGGATATATATATGCATTCAGCACAGATGAATCAGGCAGCCTGAAACTTAAGCTCACTCCCGATGGAAGCAGTGTTTCACTTGAATGGCTTAATAATGAAGTCAATCCCCTGGCGGGAGGTGCAGTGATCCTTGACGGTCATATCTATACAGCCGTTTATGTAGGAAGAAGGTGGTATTGTATGGATATTGAAACCGGTAAGCCGACTTATTCTTCAAGAGACCTTGACCGGGGGGTGGTTATTTATGCCGACCGGAGGCTTTACTACTATACGGAAAGAGGTGAACTGGCACTTGTAAGGCCGGATCCGGCCAAACTTGATATAGTAAGTCAGATCAGTCTCAGAAAGATTGGATCGGGACATCATTTCTCCCACCCTGTACTTCATGAGGGCAGACTATATGTAAGGCGGGGCGATGCTATGATAGCATTTGATATCAGGCAAACATCCACCAATCTCAGGCTGACAAAACAAGATTGTTTCTCCTGCCCGTCTTTCATATTCCATGGTCACAAAAAATAAACAGAGTCTTCTCTACCAAAGAAGACTCTGGAAAATTCAAGCCTTACTTATTACCGGTGTGTGCAATTATCCGCCACAGGGATGGTTTCCACCCTCGTGTACATGTCCATGATTGACTTCCTCCTCGGTGGCGTTCCGTAATTCTGTTACTTCACCTTTGAAAAATAGTGTATCACCGGCAAGAGGATGATTGAAATCCATTTTTACCGTCTCTTCATCAACTTCAACGACCACTCCGTTCAATCTGTTACCTGAGTTATCCTGCATGGGAATGTTATTGCCAACTTCAAGAAGTTTGGGGTCAATTTTACCATCAACCTCAAATATATTTTTGGGTAGATCAACAACAGCCTCTTCGGAAGCTTCACCATAGGCCTTTTCAGGTTCCAGTTTGAAGCTGAATTCGTCACCCTTATCCAGGCCTTTGAGATTTTCTTCAAAATCCGGAAGCAGGTTACCTCGTCCGTAAAGGAAAGTCAAGGGTGAATTTTTTTCAACTTTTTCTACAATTTCTCCCTCCTCATCGTTTACCCGCAATTCATAAGTAAGTGATACAACCTTGTTTTTTTTAATCATCTTTTCGAGCTCTTTAATTAGAATTATATTTGGTCAAAACATTCCACTGCTCAACGGAGTCAGGGAATATTTTTTTTTGCATGAAATGAATGACTTGAATACAAAGTTAACCTTATTACGGGGATATCCAAAGTAAAACAATTATAAATTGCAATGATACAATGTGATAAGAAAAAGCACAAGTAAATTTTCTCAGTATAGGAAAGAGGTTAAAACATTTTTTATGAACATTTGTTAATTAAACTGAATATCTTAAACGTTAATGAACGTAGGACATTAAATTATACCTATTTATGTGATTTTTATTGATAAGCTAAAAAAAAATACAGATATTTGTAATTAGTTTCAATTAATATTTTTTTTTAATTTAATTCTTTTTATCATGAAAGGCAAAGTTAAGTGGTTTGATTCTGCAAAAGGCTATGGATTTATTCAAACCGAAGAAGGCAATGACGTATTTGTACACTACACCGGTATTGAGCGTGAAGGCTTCAGGGTTCTTGAAGAAGGACAGGACGTTGAATTCGAAATTTCTGATGGAAAAAGAGGTCCTCAGGCAACTAATGTAAAAACTTCTGAGTAGATAATAGACAAGTATACTTAAGGTCGAAGGGCTCCCTTGTAAAAGCGGAGCTCTTTTTTTTTATGCGATGCATGGCAGATAACTTAATTCCCGGCTACCGGTGAACAAAGAACAGGATAAGGAGTTCAGAAAAATAAACCAAAACGGATTACCGGATTTGAATATACAGAACGTCCGTGTCCTGAAATATCCATCATTATTAATAGCTGAAAGAAGCTGTTGGACCCGGTAAACCTTCTTATTCCTGCACCTGTCAGCCAGGTTGGCCGGAAGAAGCGGTTGCCCGTATGCTCATTCTTCAGGTCAAAATGATCTGCGGGCAGGTAGAAATAATCCATCTGGGCATGAATAAAAAACGGACCATCGATAAAACTGAACGGTAAAAAGTCATCAAGATCCCTTATGATGACAAAATCGGTATATACCAGCGGAGCATAAAGATGTGCCCTGAACATCTCATTCAGCCTTCTGTTATTGTAATACTGATACTTAATTCCGATACCTGCGTCCCACCTTGGTAACATCCTGTATCCGATTATGCCGGCAACTTCATACTGGTTTACCAGGCCCAACTCTATTCCAAAATGTCCACCATAGAAATGACGCTTTGAATTTTGCAGGTTAGCAAATGCGTGAGATCCGCTCAAAAGGCAGGTCAGGAATGATATCAGGAATATTATTTTCCATCTGGCAAGGGACTTAATGTTATCAATTACCGGTATCATATTATAATTTAATTTCATTATGCAAAATAATTTGTAATTTAAGCTTCTGAAACATCCGATTTTTCAGATTACAAATTAAGGAAAATCAATCCAATAATGAAACAATTTTCAACTCCGGGCAGATAATAACATGAACAAATAAAAATTCAGGGTAAAATCCATCAGACCAATGAATTTAACTATTTACTTATGGGTTTAAACATATTAATAATAGGATCAACCAGAGGAATTGGAAGGGAAGTGGTGAAACAATTATGCAGCAAAGGTCATAACATGTTCTGTATTTCAAGAAACGAGGATGCACTTTAT
>SLGC01000401.1 GCA_007123885.1 Bacteroidales bacterium
AGAACATGAAGGCAAAAATCCCACTGCTGCAAACATGAAGAAAATAATTGACCTTGCCCGAAAGGAAGATGTCAGGGATGTTCTGATCCAGATGGAATTTGAGCGTGAAAGTGCCAGGGCAGTTGCCAGGGAACTTGGAGGCGAGGTGATTGAAATAAATCCCCTTGCCGAAAACTGGCTCGAAACAATGAAAGATATAGCCAGTAAACTATTTACGATACTCAACAAATGATTTTCCTGACAGTGACTTATGGGTAGAATACTGGAAATAAAGAATGTTTCGGCAGGCTATGAGGATGAAATTGTACTACGGGATATCAATCTTATCGTTAATGATACTGATTTCATTGGCATAATAGGACCCAACGGAGGGGGAAAGACCACCCTTCTAAAGGTTATTCTGGGACTGATACGGCCCTACCAGGGTACGGTAAATTTCTTTGAAGGTAACCAGGTCAAATCGGAAACTTCAATAGGATATCTGCCACAGATCAACCAGATTGACCGGCAGTTCCCCATCACGGTTATCAATGTGGTACTTTCCGGGCTGATGAGCAAGGAGGGAATTTTCGGCAGATATTCGGGAAACCAGAAAAAACTTGCCGAAGAGCTGCTCGGTCGGCTCGGCATACTCAACCTGAAGAAAAAAAATATAGGCGAACTTTCCGGGGGACAACTGCAGCGGGTATACCTGTGCAGGGCCATCATTTCTTCCCCGCGGCTGCTGATGCTTGATGAACCCAGTACTTTTGTCGACACAAAGTTTGAAACCGACTTCTTCGGCACGCTGAAACAGCTGAATAAGGAGATGGCGATTATCGTTGTATCTCACGATGTCGGTACAATAAGCTGGTATGTCAAAACCATCGCCTGCGTAAACAGGAACCTGCATTACCATCCCTCAAACATCATCACCCAGGAACAGCTTGCATCATACAATTGTCCGATCCAAATTATTACTCATGGAGATGTACCTCATACTGTCCTGGAAATACACAAGCACTGACCATGATTGATACTTTTTTTGAGCTTCTGGGTTACAGATTTTTCTCCAACGCCTTGCTTGCCTCAGTATTTACAAGCATCAATTGCGGGATAATCGGCAGTTACATTGTTTCAAGACGTCTGGTTTTCATTAGCGGGGGAATTACCCATGCCTCTTTCGGTGGCATCGGCATTGGTTATTTCCTTGGAATAAATCCGGTATTGTCAGCCGCAGTGTTTTCATTGTTTTCGGCCCTTGGCATAGAGTTCCTTTCCAGGAAAGCTGATGTAAGAGAAGATGCACTTATTGGTATTTTCTGGTCATTCGGAATGGCCCTCGGGATAATTTTTATTGCTCTGAGTCCGGGTTACGCACCTAATCTGATGGGATATCTTTTTGGAAGCCTGCTTACAGTAACACCACTTGATCTGGCGATGATGGCCGGGGTTACTGTTGCAGTAACCGGTTTTTTCCTGATGTTTTACAAAATAATCCTCTTTGTTTCATTCGATCAGGAATATGCAAAAACACATAAAGCGCCCGTGCAATTTATAAACTACATGCTGATAAGCCTTGTTGCGGTTACAATAGTTCTAAGCATCAGGGTAGCCGGAATAATCCTGATCATTTCACTTCTTACAATACCGCAGACAATTGCCAATCTTTTCACCAAAGATCTCAAGAATATAATATTTTTATCAATACTTTTGGGTTTCCTGGGCACATTCGCGGGATTGCTCCTGTCATACGGATTAAATATACCTTCGGGTGCATCAATAATAATGTCCCTTATCTTCGCCTTTATTATTGCTAAATTGCTGAAACTGGTTCTGATCCGGTTAAAGGTGAAAAGGGCTGTAATGAATTTTGCCGGTCCTGCAACCGGGAACTCCGCCGCGGAAGGCGAATCATGATACCTTCATGAACATGACCGGTAAAAATGTGTTGTATCAAAATGAAAACTGAGTAACCGTATCATGAAATTGTAACATATTGTTTAAATAAATTGATAACGAATGAAATACGATCTTATAGTTATCGGCAGCGGCCCGGGAGGGTATGTCGCCGCCATCAGGGCCAGCCAGTTAAACATGAAGGTGGCTGTTGTTGAAAAAGAAGAACCTGGCGGCGTTTGCCTTAACTGGGGCTGCATACCGACAAAATCACTTCTAAAAAGCGCACAGGTATTCAATTATATAAAGAATGCCGGTAATTATGGCATCACAACAGATGGAAAAAGCAGTGCCGACCTGGGAAAAATAGTGGCAAGAAGCCGCGAGGCTGCTGCCAGCATGAGCAAGGGAGTACAGTACCTTTTCAAAAAGAACAAGATCGATCATCTTGAAGGATTTGGAAAGCTTGGCGAAAAAAACAGTGTTGAAGTCACTTCCGCTGATAACGGCAAGACCACATATCAGGCCGGTCATATCATTCTTGCAACAGGTGCCCGTTCCCGCGAATTGCCCGGTCTCAGGCAGGATGGGCAAAAAATAATAGGCTACAGGGAAGCCATGACCCTTGAAAAACTTCCGGAATCAATGCTGGTGGTTGGATCCGGCGCCATTGGCAGTGAATTTGCATGGTTCTATGCTTCTCTTGGAACCCGGGTAACTCTGGTTGAATTTTTGCCATCGGTTGTTCCGGGTGAAGACAGGGAAGTTTCCGCACAGCTGGGAAGATCTTTCAAGAAAATGGGCATAAAAGTTATGACAGACTCATCGGTAGAATCAGCTGAAACAGGCGGCGACATTTGCAAGGCCCTGGTAAAGTCAAAAAAAGGGGAAGAAACTATAGAGGCGGAAATTATCCTGTCAGCCGTCGGAGTTACTCCCAACACTGAAAATATCGGACTGGAAGATCATGGAATAGAGATGCAAGGAAATAAGGTTAAGGTAGATGATTTTTACAGGACAAATGCAGCCGGCATTTATGCAATTGGCGATATTGTCCACGGTCCTGCCCTGGCACATGTCGCTTCCGCGGAAGGAATAATATGCGTCGAAAAAATTGCCGGGATCAATCCCGAGCCACTGAATTACAGCAACATACCTGCATGCACCTATACCAGTCCCGAGATAGCCTCGGTTGGAATTACCGAACAGGCAGCAATTGAACAGGGTCTGGATATCAAGACCGGGAAATTTCCTTTTACCGCCTCCGGCAAGGCAAGTGCAGCCGGGGAGAGAGAAGGGTTTGTCAAACTCATCTTTGATGCCAGGTATGGTGAATTGCTCGGCGCACATATGATCGGGGCAAATGTTACCGAGATGATATCGGAAATAGTCGTAGCCAGGAAACTGGAAACTACCGCACATGAATTAATCAGGTCGGTCCACCCCCACCCTACCATGTCGGAGGCAATTATGGAAGCAGCTGCTGCCGCCTATGATGAGGTGATCCACCTTTAGCGGCATCAGAAACATAGAACCGGAGAAACGGGAAACCGGAAAAGGGAGAAACGGGAAACAGGGAAACGTAGAAACGGGAAACGGGGCACCGGAGAACCCCGGAAAAACAGGAAACCGGGAAACCGGAGGAACGGGAAACGGGGAACCTGAGAAACGGAAAGCCAGGAACCGGAGAACGGGAAACCGGGGAAGGGAGAAACGGGAAACCGGGGAAGCCGGGAACCAAATCAAAAAACAAAA
>SLGC01000032.1 GCA_007123885.1 Bacteroidales bacterium
ATGCTTACAGAGGGATATCCCTACTTCCTGAATAAATTCAGAGACAAAAAAACCAATGCACTGGAAACACGTATTTTCTGGCCCGAAAGATTTGAAAAATGGGACGAAAGCCCCTACAATTTCATTCCACAGGGAGGGGGAGACTACCATCAGAATCACCGTTGCCCGGGTGAATGGATAACTATTGATCTTATGAAAATTGCTGTAGATATGCTTGTGAACCAAATGAAATTTTCTTTCCCCGAACAGGATACCAGCATTAGCCTCACAAGGATTCCTGCAATTCCTGAGAGCAGGATCATCATCTCAGATGTAAGAAAAGCAGTTCCTGCTCAATAAATCGTGGGGGCATATGCCACCCCACCCCACTAGCTTCCTGCTCTCCGTAAGTAAGCCTGATAATACAATTCTGACTAAATCTTCAAAAGTTACGGGTTTCATCATATAGGTGTACGCGAACGGATATTTTAAGTACGGAACCGGACAAATGGTTATCTTTGTTGACGGCCAGGATACGGGCATGCCCATAGGTATCATGCTTGACATCAGTAATTAATGATTTTTGGCACAATAAATGATAAAATAAAGCTATACCTTAATTATCGCCAATAGTATATGCTGTCTAAATACATCGTCGTTGCCTGGCGTAACCTTGTCAAGAACAGGGTCGTATCGTTTATAAACATACTGGGCCTCACCCTGGGGCTTGCATCGGCAGTACTTGCCATCATATTTGCACGGCATGAACTGACCTATGAAAGCAGTCACCGGAACGCCGGCCGCATCAGCAAGGTGTACCTGGGTGGGTCGTTTGGGGTCATTGAGTGGGCCCCAATCTCGTTCGGACCCGAGGGGCGGGCGCTGACGGAGTTATTCCCCGAAATAGAAGCCTGGTCCCTTTCGCGTACCACATCAGGGATCACCAGGGTCGGAGACGACCTTTTTAATGAGGAAAGGATACTGGTAGCCGACTCCGCGTTCTATTCCATTTTTACCATCCCATTTGTGTCCGGCGGCCCGTCGACCGATCCCGGTTCAGTGGTGCTTTCCGGTAGCACTGCCGCAAAATATTTCGGCAGCCTTGACCCTTCCGGGGAAACCATTACAATTGAATTTTACGGGGAAAAATATGATTTTGTGATAACCGGCATATTCGATGATCTGCCGTCGAACACCCATCTCAAGGCGGAAATTATTGTTCCTTTTACACTTGCAGAAAGGTTTGAAAACTGGAGCCCTGACGAATATAACTCTACCCTTTACAACAATTACGTGCTGCTGTCGGCCGGTACCGATATCCCTTCAATAAATGAACGGATCAGGGATCTTTACGAAATTCCCGTTCCCATCGATGATATCCATGCCTTCCTTATGCCGGTAAAGGATATTCATTTCCGCGGCACCTTCAGCAATAACAGGGGAAAGTTCCTGGCACTGCTCATCGGCGGTTTTTTTGTACTGGCAACTTCCTGTTTCAATTATATCAACCTGACAAATATCCTTTTTGCCTCGCGCCGCAAGGAGATCGGGATACGGAAGGTCAACGGGGCCACAAGGGGCTATGTTTTCGGCCAGCTGCTGGTTGATACAATGCTTTCGACCCTGCTGGGCTTTATACTAGCCGTCATACTGCTCGAGCTGATGCTTCCCTGGTTCAATTCATTAATGGATACGCATATAAGGCTGTCAACTGATATTCAGTTAATCGGACTCGGACTGCTGCTGTTTTTTCTTACGGTCGCCATTTCAGGCCTCTATCCCGCAATAAAATATTCGGCCACAAAGACCACCAACCTTCTAAAAGACCTTGGAAATACGGTGTCCGGAAAAAGTTTTTCCAGGCGGATGCTTACAACGTTTCAGTTTATACTGGCCATTATATTCATCCAGATGATACTGGTCATAAACAGACAGGGTCATCATCTCAACGACATGAACGTGACAGGTTATGATTCCGAAAATGTGATCGTGCTTCCCGGGAATAAATGGGGCGATTTGAATATTGTCAAAAACGAATTGCTGGCAAACCCGTCGGTCGAAGCTGTGTCCTGGGGATCGGGAGTCCCTTCCCACGATGTATCGCAGACTTCCAGCTGGAAGGATGAAGATAACAGAGCGCTTGCCAGCACCTATTTTTACCATGAGGATTTCCCCGCGCTTTACGGGATCGGTATGAGCGAAGGAAGATTTTTTTCCGAAAGTTTTCCGGCCGACACTGAAAACAGTATTGTAATAAACCGGCTGACAGCCGAACTGCTGGGAAATGATGATCCTGTCGGTGAAACCGTGATGCTGAGGGATAACCATTATACCATAATCGGCATCATAGACGATTATATGGCCCTCCCGCCCATATTTCCGAATAATCCGGCCCTGATCCGTCCTGCCGGTGACCGGAATGAATACCTTTTCATAAGGATCAGTCCCTCAGAACGGTTAAATACCCATGAATATATTACCGGTGTGCTGAGCGGCATCAACCCCGATTCCCCGGTGGATATAAAATATCATGACGAGGTCATTTGGGAAGGAGCGGTAGCAAGGTCATTCCTGTCGGCCATGCAATTGATGCAGCTTTTTTTCCTCATAACCATTATCGCCTCGCTGATCGGTCTTTTCGGCCTTTCGATGTTCATTGCACAGAGGAACATGAAAGAAGTGGGGATAAGGAAGGTTTTCGGGGCATCTGTCGGCTCGGTGGTGATGAGGATATCGCGGGAAATGGTAGTGCAGGTATTGATTGCCATATTTATAGCCACACCCGTTGCGGTAGTCATAATCGGGGGCTATCTGTCGGTGTTCCAGTACCGTATCGATCCGGGAATATGGTTTTTCTTTTCCGGGGGGCTCATTGCTTTTGTTCTCGTTGTGCTGACCGTCGGCTGGCAGACATGGCGGGCTGCCAACCGGAACCCGATCGATGTTTTAAAATATGAGTGATCAGTCTTGTCAGCACGCTGATCAAGTCCGTACTCATCCCTGTTCTGCTACCGCACAAACAACAGGCAAGAGAAATCAAACATCAACATATGAAGGAAAGAACAAAAAGACGTTTCAGCCGGATCGCCAGATTGTATGATATCTTCGAATGTTCCATCTCCCGGTATTGCTTATGGTTCACTGAATTGAGATAAAAAAGGCACCCCCATCACCCCGCCAACTTCCTGCTCTCCTTCGGCAGGCTGGCCGGGATAGGCTCGCTCAGTCACCCTGGTGGCATCGGCAAGTAGCTTTTCTAAAATAGTGCCAAAATCTGTATTGCAACGTATGGGTTATTAGTGTTCAATTTGTTGAATTAAATATTAAACCTTTAGCAATCGTCTCCGGTCAGATGGTTTAATTTTTCACTGAACGGGGTATTTGGTGGTTCCAAAATCCCCTCTCTCGTATCAGCAATGGTATATGCAACTTTCCCCATTCAAATAGCAACTCTGTTTGTATTGTTTATAAATAAAAGTTAGCAGTCTAATAAACTAAACTCATTTATTATTGTTTAGGATATTAAACATAATATTAGACATTATGAAACCATACAGCGACATAACCCGAATAACGTTAACAGCGCTTTTAATACTAAACACAGCTATGGCATCAGGTAAAACAGAAGAGCAGAAGTATACC
>SLGC01000231.1 GCA_007123885.1 Bacteroidales bacterium
CTCAGAGAGTTTCAGCGGATAGTCAACACAGCAAAAGATAAAGTAGAATGCATACTCTGGCAGTTACCGGGCAACCTGCATAAAAACATACCCAAAATAGAAGAATTCTGCAAATCTGTTGAACATAAAGATATCCATCATGTTATAGAGTTCAGGCATGAATCGTGGTTTGATGGATCTGTATATGACGTTCTTAAAAGTGAAAATGTCACATTTTGTATTCTTTCAGCCCCCGGCGTACTGCCGGAGGATACCGTGGTGACCAGCGACACCGCATATATCCGGTTTCACGGCAAAAGCTCATGGTATGATTATCATTATTCTGATAAGGAGCTTGAAGAGTGGAAAAAGAGGATTGAAAAACTTTCACCGGTAAAAAAGATCTTTATCTATTTTAATAATGATCAACATGCAAATGCGGTTAAAAATGCCAGGAAACTGCAGGAGTTATTCAACGTATAGTTTAGTTTAACTTAAAACCCGCGTCTTTTAGGCGCGGTCATGTCCTGGCGGGGCTTTGCCCGAAAGGCATATGTGGTCAGATACTTATGAACATAATCAATAAATAAAAATTTGAAAAATGAGTCCATCTACAACCGAGATCATAAAGCAGGATATCATCGACCAGCTTACCTGGGATAACCGGATCGATGCAAATGACGTATATGTCAGCGTCCGGGATGGTGTTGTCATTTTGCAAGGGACCGTACCATCCTATGCTGCCAAAGTAGCTGCGGAGAAAGATGCCTACCAGGTGGACGGAGTGAACAGGGTGGAGAATGAGCTGAAAGTTGAGTTTCCACCGGAAACAGAACGCCCCGATGATCAGGAAATCACTGAGAACATTGAAAAAAAGCTGATCTGGAACAGCCAGGTCAATTCTGCAAACATAAGCGTACAGACTGTTGACGGTGTGGTATCTCTGACCGGAAGCGTTGACTCTTTCTGGGAAAAAATTATGGCTGAAGATATAGCACAATATACTCATGGTGTAACCGATGTTATAAACAGGCTTTTGGTCAGCGTAACAAAATCGGTCCTGGATATGGATATTGAAAAGGATATAAAGAATACATATAAAAGAAGCGGACTGCTTGCAGGAAATGAGGACGATTTAACTGTCAGCGTCACAAACGGTATTGTCCGCCTCAGCGGCGTTGTTCCCTCTTATCCCGCAAAAAGGCAGGCATATAATATTGCAAAATATACTTCCGGGGTGGTGGACGTAATAGATGATCTTTCAACCGGTTAATTCCGTGGCAATTGGTCAGGCACAGGGAGTGGAGGTGCAGGAAAGACCTTGCTTTAACCGGAAGGATTATTGGATTTAAGGCTCGTTTTGAAAGACCGGACCGGGTTATGGTTACTATCACTTCATAGTGAGGAATTTAGCGAGGGATTTTCCCCAGGCCTGTTTCGGTTCAAATATCACGGTGCAAGGAAAAAATGGGTCGCGGCGCCAAACCTATGAATTCAGTTCTCCGCACCCTGAATATAAGGATACAGTCATTCCCCACAGGCTTTAGTCTATTGGGCGAGCTAATTAAAATTTACGGCGAAGGGGGGATAGAGTGAAATATTAAAATAAAAAAAATACTATGCCTGAACTACCCGATGTCGAGAATTATAAAATAGAGGCAGAAAAGGCCGTGGGATCTGCTATAAGATCAATTGATATTACCGATAAAAAATTTGTTGATCTTAAAAAATCCGATCTTGATAAATACTTTATCGGGAAAAAAATAAAGGATCTTAAAAGGCAGGGAAAATTCCTGTTCCTGGAGACGGAAGGAGGCAATGCAATTGCCATTCATTTCGGGATGACCGGCACCCTTGAATTTGACGACAGCAACCAGGAAGTGCCGCGGTACGCAAAGTGCATTTTTCAGCTGGAAAATGACAGGAGACTGGTTTATTCAAGCAGGCGGAAGCTTGGAAAGGTTGAAATTGCAACTGATACCGAACAGTATATCCATGATCGGGAGCTGGGGCAGGATGCCCTTGAAATTTCAAAAACCGGATTCATCGAAGCCTTGAAAAAAAGCAGGTCATCGATCAAGGGTTTTCTTACCAACCAGTCCGTTATCGCCGGGATTGGAAATGTCTATGCAGATGAGATCCTTTTCCAGTCCCGGATCCATCCCAGGGAGCAGACCAAAGACCTTTCCGATAAGCAGATCGGGGAGCTGTACGGGAAAATGAAAAAGGTACTGGAAAAGGCAATAGAAAAGCAGGCTGATGTATCCAGATTACCCGGTTCCTGGCTATTGCCACGAAGAAAGGAGGGGGAGGAGTGTCCGCAATGCAGCGGCAGGGTAGAAAAAATCAAAATATCGGGCCGGAACGGTTATTACTGTCCCGACTGCCAGGAAAAAAGCACCTGATAATGCCGGTACACAACAGGGAAATAGCAGGGATACTTAATGAACTTGCCGATCTGCAAGCCCTCAGGGGGGAAAACGAGTTCAGGATCCGGTCATACAGGAACGCGGCGAGGACCATATCCGGATATACGGGCAGCATAACCGAAATGGCGGAAAACGGAGAGGAGATAAAATCCCTTCCGGGGATAGGGCAGGGTATGGCCGCAAAAATAGAGGAAATTGCACGCACAGGTACTCTTTCACAGCTGGAAGAATTAAGGAAACAGGTCCCGGCAACACTTATGGATATCATGAAGCTGGAGCAGATGGGTCCGCAGCGAACCCGGGAAATTAATGAGAAACTGAAAGTTGAAACAATCGAAGATCTAAGAAAGGCTGCCCTGGACGGAAGAGTGGAAAAGCTGAAGGGATTCGGGAAAAAAACCAGCGAAAATATTTTAAGGGAAATAGATGAGTATTCAAAAAAAGGAGGGTCAAAGAGAGTAAAATTCCATGATGCCGGAGAGCTGATCGCTCCCCTGCTTAAATACCTTGACGAAAAACTTGATGATATTACAGTTGCCGGCAGTTACAGGAGAAAGAAAGAGACGGTGGGCGATATTGATATCCTTGCAACCGCGCGGAACAGGGATGAAGCCATGGATCATTTTGTTAATTACGAAGAGGTCCGGAGGATCCTTGCAAAGGGAGAGTCAAAATCGTCGGTCAAGCTGCGGGCCGACCTTCAGGTTGACCTGCGGATCTTCGACAGGAAAACATTCGGAGCGGCACTGATCTATTTCACCGGATCGAAGGCCCATAATATAGCATTAAGAAAAATAGGGATTGAAAAAGGGTACAAGATAAATGAATATGGCGTATACAGGGGTAAAAAGCTTATTGCCGGTGAATCCGAGGATGATATTTACAAAAAACTGGGATTAAACTATATTGAGCCTGAACTGAGGGAAGATGCCGGGGAAATTGAAGCCGCAGGGAATGGCCACCTGCCGGATCTTATTACACCCGATGATATTAGGGGGGATCTGCATACCCATACCAATGCCACCGACGGAAAATATCCATTGGCCGATATGGTCAGGGCTGCGGCTGAAAGGGGATATGAGTATTATGCCATTGCCGACCATTCCAAAAGGGTAGCCATGGCCAAAGGGCTGGATGAGAAAAGGCTTGCCGAACAGATCAGTGAAATTGATGGGCTGAATAAAAAAATTGAAGGGATCAGGA
>SLGC01000269.1 GCA_007123885.1 Bacteroidales bacterium
CGTTTTCGTTATCGATGGTAACATTGGTCAGCGGAGCCGAGGAAGCGACAAAAAATGGCAGGTCATCACCCGTTGCAGCCACCGGCCTGAATATCACCTCACCGCCGGAAACGTAGATGTTTGCGGAAAGCGAATTGATCTCCAGGGCCTTCCTGTCCCCGCCTCCATCGCCGCTGACATCGAGTACCTCGATGGTGCCACCCGTCATCCGGAAAATATTGTCATCACGGTCTATGTTGAAGGTACCAACCGTTGCATCCAGCCCTTCACTGCTTCTTTCCCCGTTAAGGGGAACATCCCTGAGGCCGGTCACGCCGGAAACTCCCGTTACATCCTGCATCAGCCGGCCCCTGAGCCTGATGGTCCCGCCCGACTGACTGTAGGCAGTCAGTCCCCCGCTCCCTCCCACCGTGCGAAGCTGCCGTGTATCCACAGTTCCTCCATTAATAATTATCTGTCCGGCTGCAGTACCCTGGTAAATAATTCCGGCGGAGTGGCGGGTTGAAAGGTAGCCGTTGTTGATCCTGAACATCCCGAAAACCGAGAGGGAACCGCATCCGGCGGCCGTATTGATCCCCATCGCACCATTCCCCGTAGCGCTGACACCATATGCAGCATTCACTTCCCGGTAGTCGCCGGCAGTGGTAAGTACAATAACATCCGGGCCTTCTATTGAAAGAGCTGCGCCCGGGGGTATGAAGTAATCGGTTTCACCGGGACTGCAGTCTGCTTCCGAAAGCGAGGGTATAACCACCTTGCCGAACAGGCGCAGCGTACCGTTCCTTATCCAGAGCGCCTTCCTGGGGTTGCCGTCAACAGGACCGGCGTTGTTTGCACCAAATAGCCGGAAGTTGGAATATTCAGTAGAGCTTATGCCGAGTGAAAATGTCTGGTCAGATCCCTTATCCACGATCAGGTTATAGAAGTCGGTCGTCCCGTTGCACACCATTGAGCTGTTCGCGGAGCCCCGGAAAAAAACGGAGGCAAAACCATTCTGCGGAAAGGCATCATAAACGGGATGATCCTGGTTGGTGAACCTTACCGTCCCTTCGTTGGTGAAGTTGCCATACAGCTGAACGGTATGTGAATGTGCGGAGTAATAATCAAAGAAAGGGGCGGTTCCCCCGGACACATCAGGACCGGTTACAGTCGCCGTATTGCCGGTTCCAACAGTAAAAGATGAACCCGGGGCAACAGAAACATCGCCCTTTATGATAAGCTCAAGTGGTGTTGTTGCGCTGTTGTCGTTGATCCGGAAATTGCCTCTTGTAATTGTCAGTTTACCGTTAAGGGTAATATCCTCTGTCATGGCGGTCACATCGGCAGCCTGGGAAAGGTTCAGGATAAGGTTGTTGTAAATTATGGCAGGCAAAACAATGTTGCCGGATGTATTGAACTCTATGGTGCCGCCTCCCGCAGCGGTAAAAGGAATGGTGGTGGCAGAAGGCAGGTTGCCGGAAGAGGTCCTCATCGTCCCTTTCCCCGAAAGGGCATTCAATCCCATGGTAAATTCATGCATGCCGAGATTTAGTACCCCGCCATCGTTGATTGCAACATTAAGGTCCTGGTCATCAACATTCCCCGTAAGGGTTACGGTACGTCCCGGCAGTATCGTATATGAATCACCGTCACCGGGATCAAAAGAACCCACGAGAGTAGTCCCTCCCGGATCGGTTGTCCACGTATCGGAATGATCCCAGTCGCCGGTACGGAAGGAATACCAGCTTGACTGGCCTGCAATGCCTCCGCCGGTAAGCAGCAGGAAGGCCGGAATCAACAGCCAAAGCCTGACCGGCTTTGTATAACCGGAAAAAATATTCAGGAATATTGAAAAAAAGCCTTTACTTCCAGAAAAAATGCGCCAAAACAAACATCTGCCATTTATTTGAATCATCCGAATACAGTTGCAAAATTGGATTGCCACAATGACCTGAACCTGCCACCTTTTTTATGGTCGCAGGTTCCTTCGGGTGCGGCTATTCAAAATACGCTGTTTCAGGTTAAAAAGTTACGGTAAGTGCTGTTGTTTTTGGCAAACAACAGAAATATCATGATAAACCATTATTTTCACCATGCAAACCTGTGTTCCCTGTTTCCGGAAGGTGCACATGCCCTTGTTATAAATGTATGACAAATTAGAATATCACCCCCGATTGACCGGAAAATTGATTATCTTTAAACAGAGAAGAAATACAGCGGATTTGACTCTGTGCCCGGATGAAAACATCATTTGCCATCCTTATTCTCTGTATTTTTTCTGCCCCTTTTGCTTCGGCACAGGCAGAAAAGATATCGCTCAGCCATGATGTATATGATGACTGGAAAGATATTTTCAATCCAAGGATCTCTGCTGACGGGCGGTATGCCATATGGGAGGTGAACCCTCAGGCCGGAGATGGTATGTTATATATCACGGATTTGAAAAGCGGTTATACGGATTCTATCAGCCGCGGTGCAAGGGCCCAATTTTCCCCCAACTCAGATTATTTTGCCTTTTACATCACTCCGCCGGTAAATGTGATCAGGCAGGCAAGGCTTGCCAGCACTCCCGGCGATCTCATACCCGGTGATTCGATCGGGATCTACTCCTTTGGAAGGAAGTCCAACACGAGGCCGGGAAGGGCCGGATCATTTTCAGTGTCAGGAAGAGGATCGGACTGGATGGTTTATATGATCAGGCAAAGACCTGAAGGGACAAGATTATTTATCTTCAATCCTTTAACCAGGGAAGAGTTCCGGGTTGAAAACGTTCAGGAATACAGCTTCTCACCCAATGGACGGCTGGTAGTTATGGCCCTCGATTCAGCCGTTAAAATTTTCAATACCGACACCCGGACGGCAGAAACGATCTTTACATCCCCCGGCAGGATCTCATCAGTCACGACATGCCCTCAGGGAGCCCGTGCGGCTTTCCTGTTTGCCCCTGTCGACTTACGGGCCGGATCAGATATTGCAGGAGCCGGCGGTTCAATCAATATCAGTAATGAAAGCGGCGCTATTCAGAAACTGCGTATCAGAGCAAATCGTCCCGCTCCGGAGGTTACCCTGTGGTATTGGCAGGAAGGTGATGAAAAAGCCACCGGGGTTGTCAACAGCAGTACTCCGGGGATGCCTGACGGATGGGGTGCAAGTCCGCATCGCAGACTTAGATTCAATGAAACCGGCAGTCTCCTCTATTTCGGGACGGCTGTAAGGCCCCGGCAGAAATCTGTCGACTCTCTTCTTGATGAAGAAAAAGTCAGTGTGGACCTGTGGCATTACCTTGATCCTCTTATACAGCCGCAGCAACTGGTCCAGCTTCGCCGTGAGATTGAAAGAACCTGGCTTGCAGTCTACCATACCGCGGAAAACAAGATGATTCAGCTGGCAACCCCGGAAATTCCTGATGTCACACCTAATCTGAAAGCGAGTCCGGAAAAAGCGATGGGTGTATCAACCCTTCCCTATATGATAAGGAATTCATTTGAATCGGGTGAATGGGCAGATGTATATCTGATTGACCTGCATACCGGCAAAAGCAGGCTCGCAGTGGAAAAATACCGCGGTTCAACATACGTCGATACTTTGGGAGATGCCCGGCTTTCCCCGGAAGGAAAATACCTGGTGTGGTTCAGCCAGTCTGACAGCAACTGGCATTCAATGCCGACAGCAGGAACGACTGTGCCGGTGGCAATATCCGCCCCGATCCCCGTTCCGCTTTACCATGAATTTTACGACCAGCCGGGCGCCCCCGGGACTTACGGCATCGGCGGATGGACCGAAGATGACAGGTATGTGCTTTTATACGACCGCTTTGACATCTGGAAGGCAGACCCCGAAGGCATTGAAGATCCGGTTAACCTTACCGGTAGCTACGGAAGAGCCAACAATATCCAGTTCCGTTACCTGAATCCCGATCCCATGCAGGAAGCCCCCGGCAGAAGGGAAAGGGTAATCCTTTCGGCGTTTGACTTTGACAATATGCAGAGCGGTTTTTATTCTGTCAGGATGCACCGGCCGGGAAATCTGTCAAGGCTTGTAATGGATGACGCACGATACCAGAATGTAGTCAAGGCAAGAGATTCGGATGTTCTTTTATGGCAAAGGGGCAACTTCAGGGAATATCCTGACCTGTATACCAGCAACATGAATTTCAGGAGGCAACAAAGACTCTCTTTTGTAAATGACCAGCAGGAAAAATACAGATGGGGCTCTGCAAAGCTTGTCAACTGGGTCTCCTTTAACAGTGATACCCTGCAGGGCATATTGTACATGCCCGATGATATGGAACCGGACAAGAAATATCCCATGATAGTTTATTTCTATGAAAGATTGTCACATACCCTTCATAATCATTACGTACCCGCCCCAAGTAATTCGGTATTGAACATCCCGTTTTATGTAAGCAACAATTACGTCGTATTTGTCCCCGATATAACTTATACCATTGGCTCTCCTGGTCATAGCGCCTATAATGCCGTAGTTAGCGGCACCAGGGCAATGGTTGAGCAATATGGGTTCATCGATTCCGGGAATATTGGCATACAGGGACAAAGCTGGGCAGGATACCAGATAACCTGGCTAATTACACGTACCGATATTTTCAAAGCGGCTATGGTTGGTGCCCCGGTATCGAACATGATAAGCGGGTATGGTGGAATACGCTGGTCAACCGGCATTAGCCGGATCTTTCAGTATGAGGAGGCTCAGAGCCGGATCGGGGGCACGTTGTGGGAAAAACCGGAAGTATATATAGAAAATTCACCGGTCATGATGGCAGACAGGATAACCACTCCGCTGCTTATCATGCATAATGAAAAAGACGGTGCAGTACCCTGGCAACAGGGAATAGAACTTTTCATGGCTCTTCGCCGGCTGGAGAAGCCTGTCTGGATGCTGAATTACAATGATGAAGGACATATACTGGCAAGGCGGCCCAACAGGATGGACTTCTCGGTAAGGATGCACCAGTTTTTTGACCATTATCTCAAGGGCAGTCCCCCTCCCCTGTGGATGACAAGGGGAATACCGGCATCTATGAAGGGGATCATAAATGGATTTGAACCGGGCATGGTTCCCGGTCAGGAAAATTAATCTTTTTAAAGGATCAGGATCCGGGAAATTCAGCTGGGAATCAATGAGGATACCAACCCCTCCCGGTCAGGAAAATTAATCTTTATAAGGATCAGGATCAGGGAAATTCTGCCGGGAATCAATGAGGATACCAACCCCTCCCGGTAAGGAAAATTAATCTTTATAAGGATCAGTATCCGGGGAATTCTGCCGGGAATCAATGAGGATATCAACCCTTTCTGGTCAATGTCTGGCAATATTGCTCCGGAACAGGGAGAAACAGATCTTCTTCAGGCTATCAGGCTTCCTTCAGGCTTGCGGTCATGTTTGGATAATTGGGTTTTTTTAGTAATATTTGCGCTTATAAACCCCCTAAACATACTGAAAATGAAGCAGACAATCCTGTTAACCGCATTGATCGTTACAATTTTATCTATGAGCTACTGTTCCTCCCCGCAGGTGGATTATCACCAGACCGAGACGCAAGAACAAATTGATGACAGAATGGCCTGGTGGGATGAGGCAAAATTCGGCATGTTCATTCACTGGGGACTATATGCCGTTCCCGCCGGTGAGTACAAAGACCAGCGTATAAGTGGAATAGGCGAATGGATAATGAACTCCCTGAACATCCCTATAGCCGAATACGAGCAGTTTGCTTCGCAATTCAACCCTGTGCACTATAACGCCGACGAGTGGGTTGCCCTCGCTAAACAGGCCGGGATGGAATATATCATAATCACCTCAAAACACCATGACGGCTTCTGCCTGTGGGATTCGGATATGACCGACTGGGACGTGATTGCGGCTACTCCCTATGACAGGGATCTCCTTAAAGAGCTGGCGGATGCCTGCGAAAGGCACGGAGTGCGGCTTGGCTTTTACTATTCGATAATGGACTGGCACCATCCGGATGCCCAGGCAATGTGGGAACCAAATTACAACCAGGGCAGAAATTCCGAGAATATTAACCCCAACTTCCAGAGATACCTTGATGATTACATGAAGCCACAATTGGAAGAACTGCTTACCGGTTACGGCGATATAGGTGTCCTCTGGTTTGACGGTGAGTGGATCCCTGATTATACGACAGAAATGGGCAAGGATGTATACAATTTCGCACGTAACATCAAGCCCGATCTTATTATCAACAACCGGGTGGACAAGGGTCGCCAGGGGATGGCAGGAATGGATGCAGAAGGTGATTTTGCGGGTGACTTTGGTACGCCGGAGAAGGAGATCCCCGCCACCGGCATGCCCGGGTTAAGATGGGAAACATGCATGACCATGAATGATACCTGGGGCTTCAAACATTTTGACCATAACTGGAAGTCTGCCGATTCACTGATCTACCAGCTTATTGATGTTACTTCCAAAGGCGGCAATTTCCTTCTCAATGTAGGTCCCACTGCCGAGGGACTTATCCCTGCACCCAGTGTAGAGCGTCTTCAGGCAATGGGCAGGTGGATGGATATCAATAGTGAATCAATATACGGAACCACCGCCAGTCCTTTTGAAAGACCTGAATGGGGAAGGTTCACCAGGAAGGACGATATTATCTATGCCCACGTCTTCAACTGGCCTGCCGATGGACAACTGAACATTCCCGAACTTCAGTCTGCCTCACGGGCATGGCTGCTGGCAGATCCTTCAGCACAGGTTGAAATAAACCGGCCGGGGAGCGGGATAACACTGCAACTCCCCGAAACAGCACCCGATCAGGTGGCTTCGGTAATTGCGATAGAACTAAACTAAAGCCGGGATCGGCATATCCGCCATCAAAGGACGCGTTAATCCCGATTTTAACTTTGCAATGCAGGCTTTTCATCCCCTTACGGGGAAAAAGCCCATCTACAAGAAATCACGGTTTTCACAAAGATCCAGGTTTTTGTGAAACCATGTATTATTTTGCGGATTAGAAAAATCTGCCAAACAAATATTTACTTATGAAAAGACGAAACTTCCTCCATTCTGCCGGAGCCACTCTCGGGGCAGTAGTTCTGCCATCAGTTGTTTCCGGAAATGATTCGCCTGAAGGGCGGTTGAACCTTCCAGGTGGAGAACAGGTCCGGCATTTCCATACCGTTCATGAACTTAAAGCTACCCCCGGAGTCCATGCAGGCAGCTGGGTGAAAACCCTCGGATTTCATTATCCAGGCGATGGAGGAGCAGCACTGTATTATCTGTCTGAGCCGGGTCCGGATCCCGAATTCAACGATGCAGATATTATTCCATTGAACAGCGGACTTCTGGCAATATTGAGGGAATCTGAAAGTGTCAACTACATGATGTTCGGCGCTCTTTGCAACGGGAAATCAGATGACGGCATTCAGATAAAGCTTGCCCACCGGTATGCCAACCGCCACCAGGTGCCGGTAATCAATCTTTCCGGCGAGTTCTGGATAGTAGAGACAAACGACATTCCTGTCAAAACCCCGGTGCAGTGGGGCAAGAGTATCATCCATATAAATGAGCGGTATAACAGAAGAGGAGTCGCCCGCTTTGTAGTGGAAAATGACCGTCCCTCCAGAAACCTTTCTGAAGATGAGGAACTAAAAAATGCCCTTGTCCATGGCCTTAAACCCGGAGTACAGATCATACCCGAACTTGCACCCCTGGCAGGGCACCTGATGATTGTTCTGGACGAGGATGACCGCATTGGCATACGTGCAGGATATGACAACCACCGGGGCTGGGCCCGCGAGGAACTGTTTTATGTTGAAGAGGAAGGCCGTGTTATAGGCGATATCGCCTGGGAATTCAAAGACCTCACCTCAATAACCGCCATTCCGGGCAATGATAATTATCTTGTCATCCAGGGAGGCTGCTTCTATTTTTCGGGCGACACGCCTGAAGGCAGTAGTCCGGGATACCATCATAACGGTTTCAGCATACAGCGAAGCCGTACAATTATCCGCGAGCAGTGGATGGGACTGGAGCCGGGCAGAAGGGACAAGTCCCTGGAACCCCGCAATGGCTTGTACACATTCAACAGGGTTTACGATGTCACCCTTGAAAATATACGGGCAATCCCCTGGGAAAAGTCGCGACGTCCACCCGAACAGGAAGTCCGGCACGGCACCTACGGCATTTCAGGGGCGCGTATGCTTAACTGCAACTTCGTGAACCTTACGGCGGAAGGAGGAGGGGTGGCATGGGGCGTTTTCGGAACCAACCTGAACAAGAACTTCCGGCTGGAAAGATGCCGGCTGAATCGTGTGGATATCCATTTCCATTGCTGGAACCTGTACATCAACGACTGTACCATCGGGTTCAAAGGCATAACTGTTACGGGTGGCGGCGATCTTTTCATCAATAATACCACCAGGCATGGCAATTATTTTATAAGCTTCCGGCCCGATTATGGTGCCAAATGGGATGGGCCTGTTCGATTAAGAGGCTGCACCTTAAAGCCATCAGTCCCCGGAATTGTGAGGGTCCTGAGCATGCACCCCCGTGATACTGATCATAAATATCCGGTAGTCCTGGGGACAAGCATTTCGATTGAGGATATGAACATCGACTATACTGCCGTCCCGGATTCCTCAGATCAGTGCTGGCTGATGGATATCTCTCCCATGTCGGTAAACAGCCTGGGCCAGCGGCTGATCTTCCCGCGGCAGATGATTTTCAGGAATATACTGGTAACCGGCAGGGAACAGGGCGTCCGCCTGATCCGCATTCCCGATCCCCGGCACTACTATCTGCGGCAAAGCGGCGGCACTGACAGAGGCTGGATGCAGCCCAACTTCACCCTGCTATGCGAAAATGTCAGCCTTGAAAAAATAATACCTGATAATCATGGAGATCCCCGGCAGGTACATCTTCTTTTAGGCCACGATAATGGATCCGGGGAAACAGACCATAGGGCGCTTTACCCGAAACTTGTGTTTACAGATTGCGATGGACTTTTAATTTATCTCGAAAATTGTGCAGCCAGTGTATTTATGGACCGCTGCTCGGTCAATTCTGTAACTGCAATAAAATTAACCGGCGATATTAACTTCAGCAACTGCAGGCTGCAACCTGATGTACAGAATGGCGGTGACTTTTATGCCCTGGAAAGCAGCCTTGGAGCACGTTTTACCAACTGTATCATCCATGCACCGGTCATTGGTGGCAAAATTGCACCAGAACTGATAGAAAAGATAAGTTTCATCGAAATAAACAAGTCACTCAGACACTGCCACCTGAATACATCACTGGGTGCCGAGGTCCTTGGACATCTCAGATCAAGAGGCATAAAACTTGAGCCCGGCTTCATTTCGATGATGCGGTCACATCATGAGCTGGAATGATAGTTTCCACCCGGCTCAATAAAAGATTCGTGTGGCAAAAACAAACCTGTTCCTCCAGTATGAATTGTCGAGCGGAGTAACCACCACTCCCCGGCTGGAAGAGGTATGGATAAACCGGTTGTTGCCCACATATATGCCGGAATGGGTAATAAACCGTGATGTTCTGTACGACCGGACAAAGAAGACCAGGTCCCCTTCCCTGAGCTTCTCTTCGGCTGAAAGTATCCTTCCGTACCTAGCCTGCTCCTCTGAGCTGTGAGGCAGTTGTATCCCGTGTTCACTAAAAACAGCTACCAGCAGTCCCGAGCAGTCGATGCATCTTTTTGTCCTTCCACCCATGCAGTGACGCACGCCAAGGTACTCGTAAGCAGTGCTGATTATGTCAAGGGGACCGGCACCGTTGTTGTCCAGCCTTCTTCCGAAACCTCTTTCAAGAAAACCCGTCAGCTGCTGTTTTTCAGCAGAGTTTTCGATATTATGAAAAGAGGGTGCCGTGTCAATATCAGGATGTGTCCGACCCGGGGGTACACTCCTCGCACAGCTTGCTGTGAAAAGCTGAAATGCTGTAAAAAGCAGAAAGAAAACACCCCAAAGGGTTTTTGAAAACACCTGCATCGTCACAATGTGTTGGTGATGCAAATTTGTACAAAATTTTTAATTATTTATGCAGGCTTCTGCAATCTTCCGACACATTGTCTTCTGTACAAAGGCATTTAAATTCTATCCAAAAGCACCATAACACATATTCATTATATTTTGCATTTACCAAAAGAACAGATTCTCTTCATCTGTCCTGAGTTATATAACCGGAATCAATCCGGCAGATAATGTAAATGAGCCCTGCAAGGCTGTTTTTTGACTATTAGCTTATTTCTCTTGATCAATCCAATATAAGAGAAGATGAACTGCCGATTAACGGTGAAAAAATGCTGTCCTTAAAAAAGACGAATTTCCCAACAGTATAGAGTGACGTTTGCCTGAAAACCTGAATTCATGCGTATTACATGATCTTCAACCACCCGGTACCGCTTCAGGGATCCTTCTATGGCAATTAATACTCAATGGTAAATTTCATCATTTACTTCAGGTAGTTACCGTCAAAATTTGTATATTTATATAAGGAGTTGTTGGTGGGAACTTCCTTGAAGTGGTATTTTGAAATCTCCTTTCTCTCATCTGTTTTTTTCTCTCACATCTTAGAAACAGTAATTCAGACATTGTTTCCCTATATCTGTCTCATCTCAGTTTCAGTCTCAGTCTCAGTCTCAGTCTCAGTTTCAGTCTCAGTCTCAGTTTCAGTCTCAGATTCAGTCTCACTAAGGATTTTTAAACCAAATGCTTAACCTGGAATATCCATGGAAGTTCCCAACCTTTCATTAACTATTCTTCTCGCATTTGCTACAAGTACGGCAATATCGGCGTATTATATACCAATTGTTATTAATCTGGCCCATAACAAGAAATTGGTTGATATGCCTGATAATAGCAGAAAATTTCATGGCAGACCGGTTCCCACACTTGGCGGTATTGGTATATTCATTGGTGTCATTATTTCATTTTCTCTCTGGGCCGGCACAAATATCCCTGTTTTCTTTCCTTACCTTGTTGCCGGTTCATTTCTGCTCTTTACCGTAGGTGTGAATGATGATATCTTCGGCGTGAATCCAAAAATGAAGTTCATGGCCCAGGCGGTTACATCATCCGCTATTGTGATAGGAGGGAATATAAGGTTGCATGACCTGGACGGGTTCCTTGGCATCAGTGCCTTGCCTGAAGGGATATCAATCGGGGTCACTATCCTGGCTTTCATTATAATAATCAATGCCTACAACCTTATTGATGGTGTTGACGGACTGGCCGGCACCCTCGCCCTGACGGGCACCCTGTTTTTTGGCCTGTGGTTTTTCGTGAACGGTCATATTGGTGAAGCGATCCTGGCTGCGTCTCTGGCCGGAGCCCTGATTGGTTTCCTTTATTACAATATGTCGCCGGCAAAAATATTCATGGGCGACACCGGTTCCCTCATTACAGGCCTGATGATGGCGGTAATGGCTTTCAGGCTGATTGAACTCAATGCCGTATCTACAGTAATTTCCTTCCAGTCACCCTGTGGATTTGCCCTGACCCTGATGATAATTCCGCTGTTTGATCTCCTCAGGGTATTTACCATAAGAGTTATAAAGAGAAGATCCCCCTTCATGCCTGACCGCAACCATATCCATCACAAATTCCTTGAGATGGGATTTGGCCACCGGAATATTTGCAGGGCACTGGCAATGGCAAATACAGGGCTTATTGCCGCCACACTCCCGTTTTATTACCTGGATATCCATGTTTATCTTTTCAATATTCTTGGACTCGCAGGACTGATTATCCCAGTGGCATACGCACTCAAGCGGCTGCAGGGAAGCCTGGCAATTAAATTACGTCCGGGGCTGGAACAAAAATATAACAGTCAACCACCTGAGAAGAGCAAATATCAGCTTGACCGAAGCAAACTCGACAGAGATTTTGTTTTTAAGCCGAAAGTCGCAAATCAAAAATTAAAACAGTCAAGCGTTACAGAAAAGTGAACTCTGTAATTCAGTATTCCATCTAAATGTAGAGCCATATTCCGAGCCATATTCTCATAGTCCGCAAGTTTTCAATCCATAATATTTCCAGGCGGCCGGCCTGCTAAGTTGTTGAACTATGAAAAATCTAAAAGTTTCCATAAATGGTCACTGGCCTGAAATATATGTTTTCTGGACAGGTGGCTGGGATTCGACCTTTCGTATAGTTTCCCTTTCGGGGAAGGAGGTCATAATACGACCTTACTACATAAAAGACAACCGGAAATCCGAATGGCATGAACTAAATGCCATATCTGTAATCAGGCAGGAACTTATAAACCGGGCTTCAACAAGGTGTATTTTAAATCCGGTAGAAGTACTGAAAGTTTCAGATATCCCGGGAGACCGCGAAATTATGGCCGCTTATAATTATTTCAGGCAGAGATGCCATGTAGGAAGCCAATATGACTGGCTGGCAAGGTTTGCGAAACAAAAGAAAGGTATTGAATTAGGAATTACAAAGAATGGAGGAATCTATGATCTGTTAAAAACCCATGGCAAAATTAAGAAGATCAACTCCGGCGCGCTGGGTATCAATTATTCCCTGGATCACTCTGCCTCTTCCAGGGAATTAATCACCCTGTTTGGTAATTTCCGGTTTCCCATTATGGAACTTAGTAAAACGGAAATGAAAAAAGAGGCAGAAGATACGGGTTTCATCGGTATCATGAATAAAACCGTCTTTTGCCACAGTCCTGTAGGCGATGAACCTTGTGGTGAATGTCCTCCCTGTGACCAGGCTATTAACGATGGAATGAAATACCGGTTCAGCGATTCGGCATTATTCAGATACAGGATTAAAAAACTTAAAAAGCAAATAAGATTATTGTTATCCGGAACCGGTCTTGTATCAGCACCGGCAAGAAGTTTAACGCACAAAACTCCTGCCTGAACTGCACGAGAAACAGGATATAATTTCCCTCGTCCATCGGTTTCCGGTCAATTCAGTGAGCTTCCTGTAAAAATTCCTTCCGGGTGCCTTTCTTCGTACTTAAGGATCAGAAATGATCCGAAATCCTCAGATGACCGCAAATCATAATTCTCATTTAAATATTGAAGGAACATATTTGAGTTATAGGTATTTGAATTTAGATGAC
>SLGC01000267.1 GCA_007123885.1 Bacteroidales bacterium
ATTTTATACAGGGTGTCGCCCAGTCCCACGTTGTCGAGGACTTCTGCCACTTTTTCGTCAATTTCTTTTCGGGAAAGGCCCTTTTTTATTCTTTTAAGAGGAAATTCAAGGTTTTCCTTTACCGTCATGGAATCGTACAATGCACCGCTTTGAAACAGAAACCCGATTTTTTCACGCATTTTAGCCAGTCCCTTACCGTTGAGCTCATTCACATCTTGTCCGAACACCTTGATTGTTCCCTGGTCTGGTTGAAGTAACCGGGCAATGCATTTTATCAGGACCGATTTCCCGGAACCTGATTTTCCGAGAACCACCAGGTTTTCGCCATTATAAAGCTTTAACGATAAATCTTTCAGAATAAGATCATTGCCAAAACCTTTCCTCAGGTTGTCAATTTCAATGACATGTTCCGGTTTTTCCGCTTTGTTCCAGGCAACATTTTTATTACGTGCAATAGTTCTGCCTGGCCCTGGAAGCTCGATACCTGCTGCTGTTTGTGTCCTGTTTTCCATTAATAAAGCACATCTGTTATTTGTACGGCGATCAGGTCTATAATAATAACGAACAGTGATGAAAGTACGACTGCCGAAGTGGCCGCTCTCCCTACACTTTCTGTCCCGCGCCCTGCAGTATATCCCTTGTAGCATCCGATGAACCCGATGGCGGCACCAAAGAAAAAAGTCTTTACAACGGCAGGCAGGAGGTCGGCAAAACTTACGGCACTGAATGCCTGGGAAAAGAACAGCACAAAAGGTACTTCTCCTTTTATGTTTGCCCCGGCCCAACTGCCCATGATCCCGAGTGCATCGGCATACAGAACAAGGACGGGTATCATCAGGGTGGCGGCCAGTACCCTGGTGACAACCAGGAAACGCATTGGGTTGGTTGAGGATACTTCCATGGCATCTATTTGTTCGCTTACTTTCATTGATCCCAGTTCGGCTCCCATGCCGGAACCAATTCTTCCTGCACATATCAACGCCGTGATAACCGGCCCCATCTCCCTGATAATGGAGACTGCCACCATTCCGGGCAGCAATGAAACTGCACCAAATTCTGCCAGAACAGGTCGCGACTGTATGGTAAGCACCAGTCCGATAACCAGCCCTGTTACCGAGATCAGGGGAAGTGTCCGGTTCCCGATCTGATAACACTGACGCAGAAATTCCTTAAATTCAAAATTGCGTGAAAAAGTTTCTTTAATCGTCTGAAACAGGAAAAGGAAAAACTCACCCAACTCAGCGAAGAAAAGGGTTGCCATTTGTGTGTTTTCAATGGTTTTCTCGCTTAGCTTAATGACCTTCTGCTTTACATCGGGCAATTTTACGAACCTCTTAAATTCAATATTATTTTTTTTCACTTAATGGAATTTTGTTAATGCTTTTTAAAAATTAACTTATCCTGTGCGGGTTACTTTAAATCCCTCAATTGAATTATTAAAACCCTCGGTAACCGTTTTAACAAATCCCTTAAAATTAATTCTTCGGTGCTCAGCCCTTAGTTTTTTTTAGTTTTTTAATAGGTTTGATAAATATCAATGGCGGCATAGTATCTCCCAGCAGAAATCCCCAGGGTTTTAATGGCTCGATATTGTCAAAGACCAGCTTGGCAATGGCAAGGAGGGGAATGGCAAGAAACATCCCGGATATTCCCCATAAAGCATACCCGGCAATCATTGCAATAATTGAAAAAAGCGCATTTATTCTGACCCTGGAAGCCACTACCTTTGGCACAATATAGAAGTTATCCGCGATTTGGATTAATATGTGAAATATCAATATATACAGCACATAAGCAGGCGACTTTGTTACCAGCGCCAGTGCCATGACCAGGGCTATTGCTATAAACGGACCTATGTAACGAACAACATTCAGCATCGCAACCAATACACCCAGCAGTATGGCATAATCAATTCCCAGGATAAAAAAAGCAGTGGTATATAAGATTGCCAGGATTATAAACTCCGCAAATAGCCCGATTAGATAGCCCTGGATAACAGTCTTTGACTGACTGATCATTTTACCCAGGCTGCCTTGCTGATCTGCATTGAAGAGTTTGTGAATAAAATCTATAATAAGGGGCTGATACAGCAGCAGCAAAAAAACATACACAGGAATCAGAAACAGCATAACAAACCATCCACCTATAGTTATAATTGTTTGTCCGATAGAAGATACACCAGCGTTTATTGCCTCATCCCTGGATTGTACAAGCCATCCATGAAACTGATCCGGTTTAATATCAAAATAACCTGAAGCCCAGATGACAGCATCGTTTATGGCCTCTGTGAATTTTACCACAAGAAGAGGCCACGATTCTGTAAATTTGCTTACCTGTGAGAATAACAGGGTGCTTAGCACGGAGAGTACTATAATTGTAAGCAAAATAATTATTGTGATGGCCACTACCCTGTTTATTTTCATTTGGACCAGCAGGTTTACAACAGGGTGGAGCACCACGGCAATAATAACTGAAAAGATGAGTGGGACTATTATACCCCCTGCAATATATAATGCTGTAAATAAGGCAAATAAACCAATCATAATGGTTGCCGCCTTTACATAGGAAGATAATTTTGATTCATTGCCGTTCATGACCGTTTATGATTAAGTTTTCATTTTTGTGGATTGAATTGGTTTAAATAATAACCGTAGTTAAGACCTAAGCCGGTTGCATCAGATGTTGATCAGTAAGGACGATCAATTTGGCTCAAGGGATCATTCTCTCTGGGTTACACAGAAGCCATTTTCCCAATATGCAATATTGATCATTTCTGGTTGGAAAGTATTACATAAATCCGTGTAAGAGTTATATAAGTCACACAAATATGACTTATTTCCGTCACCCTTATTTTTAAGCCACTCCGGGGACTCCCCTCAACGATCCAAAAGGCCGGCAAGAACACTTTTTTCGGGCAATAATACTTGCATATTTAAGGGAAATTGAGTATCTTTGTTATTCCGATCCACATCCGATTGTACAGGTTATTTTGGGAGTCACAAAGCTTTGGGAAGAGCTCTTTCCAAGCTAAAGTCATCACGTGCCGGACGGTTTACCGGGTGTTAGTCACCGCTCTTATGATCGGAGGCGAAAAAAACGGAAAATAGTTTGGAAAAGGGGGAATAGTTATTAGCTTTGCACTTTCTTTTTCAGGAGCCAAGAAGTTGGCACGTTATTTGAAAGATACCTGAGGCTTAAAATTTTGCCGGAATGAATGTGATGGATAAGCAGTTAAAGTTTGCCGGCGAAAAAAGTCTGTTTAAATTTTGGAAAAGAGAAAACAGTTGTTATCTTTGCATTCCCTTAAAAACGCTAATGATAAGGAGTAGTTGTGAAGGCAGGTTTTTAGGGATTTTTTTTGGATACGAGAGGTTAATTATATAAGGAAGTTCTTTGAAAAAGTTGGAGAGTACAATTTAAGAACCAAAAGTAATTCTTTTAAGAGGAGCGATCTTGAGCATATTTAAATTTTTTTTACAACGAAGAGTTTGATCCTGGCTCAGGATGAACGCTAGCGGCAGGCCTAACACATGCAAGTCGAACGGTAACAGGGGTAGCAATACCTGCTGACGAGTGGCGCACGGGTGAG
>SLGC01000405.1 GCA_007123885.1 Bacteroidales bacterium
AACTCATCCCTTAATTTTTTCTGATATTGCAACGGATCAATATGCTGAAATCGAACTTTGCCCATGTACTTCCGCAGATTGAATTTGCGTTTCTTTGCTGTAATCCTCTCAATCTCATTGTCAACCTGTGATCGGCTTACAGATTTTTTCACTTCAATTATTTTTCCCATGATTCTGTTGTTTACACAAATATAGTAAACATAAGACTAAATGAATAAGCTTTTTATTGCTTATCAAATTATATATAATTTGTTTCGCATCAATTTTTCCTGATGCTCCAGACCTATCCTGCTGCTTTTCATGCCGGGGTTGCAGAATGACTGTGGGGAACCGGGTGGGGGTGGCAATAACAAAGACAACCTGCAAAATGAGCAAGTTGTCTTATCATGTCGGGGTGAGAAGACTCGAACTTCCGGCCTCGTCGTCCCGAACGACGCGCGCTGCCAACTGCGCCACACCCCGATAATATCAGGGAATTCTGCCGCTGAGTCAAGCAGCATACTCCTTTTGTTCCCTGAAAAAATGAGTGTAAATTTAATTAATTAACATCAATTCGGCGCCAATTTCCTGTCGAAATTTTTAATTGTGGAAATTTCTCTGTCTTAGTGCTTCATACAGAACAATCGAGGTGGCAACAGACACATTCATGGAGTCAACCTTTCCGAACATGGGAATGATAATGTTCGCCTCTGAGTTTTCTTCCCATACCGGGGATATACCGGTTGCCTCCGAGCCGGCAACAATTGCAGCAGGCAGGGTATAATTAACAAGGTGATATGATAAAGAGGCATTAAGGGAAGTTGTAAATATTGAAATACGCTTTTCTTTAAGCCATCTGACAGCTTCATCCGTTGTGCAGGCTGCAATCTGCATGGTAAAAAGGGTTCCAAGGCTCGACCTGACAACATTGGGATTATATATATCGGTAATACCGTTGCACGCAAGTAGTGCATCTACCCCGGCAGCATCTGCCGTGCGAAGGATTGCACCAAGATTCCCGGGTTTTTCAACTGATTCGACAACCAGCAGCAATGGATTGCTGCTTAAACTTATGCTATTTAACTTATGCTTTTTTTGGAAAGCGATCACAAAAAGTCCGTCGGAATTTTCACGATATACAAGCTTCCTGAAAACAGTCGCCGTTGTTTCGATGGCCAAAACCTCCCTTGAAACACTGGAGATCAAACCGGAAGGATCTAAACTGTCATCAGATGAAACAACAATGTTTCTTTCAATGATATCGGGGCAAAAGTACAATGATTGGAACCGATAGCCGGACTGTATGGCAAGGTTTATCTCACGCAACCCCTCTATGACAAACAGGCCTTCCTTTTTCCTTACTGAAGCTTTCTGCAATGACAGGGCAAATTTAATCCTGGGATTTTGCAGACTGCTTATTTTCAGGCTCATATTCTATCCCCAGTGACCATCCCTGTAACCGGGTTTTTTCCATTCCAGGTCAGGGCTTCTGAAAAATGGCGTCAAAGCGGAAGCCATTCTTGATTTTTCTTCGGCAGTCATAGGAGTAAAGTTTCGAAGCTGCTCTATATTGGTTCTGACAATATCTACACTCTCCATTCCTACGGTCATTGCGGCTGGTCCGTCAAGAGATAAACCAAACCGTATAAGATCGTTTACCCGCACTCCGGGCACAGTTTCTTTTGGCCTGACCACCTTCATCAGCATCATACCCATGTCTTTTTCCCTGGCTGCTGTAAAAGCTATTTTTTCCCTGTCATCTGCATGATTTCCATGATAGTTCATTGCATACAGAACCGTATCGAAGTCGCCGCGCTCGATCAGGAGCCTCATTGCTTCGTCATTTGAATGGGTTGAGAACCCGGTGAACCTGGTCACGCCCTGCTCCTTGAGACTCTGAACCAGTTCATATACTCCGCCCTTTCTTGTAATATTATCGACATCTGCGGGATTACCCACACTGTGGATCATCAAATTATCCAGCTTGTCGGTCTGAAGTCTCTTGAGACTGGTTTCAACCTGCCGCATAGCCTCATCCCGGTCGCGTGACTGAACTTTTGTGGACAGGAAGACCTCATTACGACGGTCCTTTAAAATTTTGCCCGCTCTTTCCTCACTAATTACATTAACATTGCGGTCCTGGTATGAATAGGCTGTGTCCCAATAGAATATACCATTGTCCAGTGAATAGGTAAGTATCTCAAGGCTTTTTTCCTCATCGCCTACGCTGCAAAAACGGCTTCCAAGACCCATGGTTATTCTTGGAATGTTAACCCCCGTTTTTCCAAAACGGGCAGTTGGAAGACCTTTGGGGTTATAGTTTCTCGAGCATGACTGAAAGGAGTACAATCCCGATAATGCAACTCCAGCTGCAAGGGTTTTCTGAAGGAAATCTCTTCTGGTAAAGGATTTTTTATCCATGATGTACGGTTTTATTATCACTTTATATAATCTCGAAAGTTAACGATTTTAAATAAAAAAACTATCAGAGGTCCTGAAAAACTCTGGAAAATTTTGATCCTCCGATTTTTGTCATATTTTTATCTGCAATAATTTAACCATCAGTTGAACCAAAAGAACGTGACCACACACGGAAAAATGTGATCTTTATAATAACCCGGATCAAATAATAATCAGAAACAATGATCTATTCCACCACTTCTTTTTTGCACAGGATCGGGAATCATGTTATCGTTTATTTTATCCCGTTAATGCTTTCCTGCAGCGATAAAACCTTATCAACTCCTGAAATCTGGAAATTGGAAAACCTGGAAGAAATCGGGGGGCATAAGCCTTTAATTCTGGGAAATCCACAGGTTGTCAAAGATGAATATGGTTTATCACTATCCTTTAATGGTATTGATGACGGACTCATCTTACCTGTAAATCCAGTTGCAAGCTTTGAACAGTTCACTGTCGAAGTGCTTTTCAAGCCGGATGCCGATGGTTTGGCGCAACAGAGGTTTGTTCATTTTCAGGATGAGAACAACAACCGTGGATTGATCGAAACCCGCCTTCTGCCGGATGGAAGATGGTTTCTTGATACCTACCTTCATGACGGGAAGACAGATTCCGGGCTGACTCTGGCAGACCGCAGCCTCCTGCATCCTGCCGGTCAATGGTACTGGGCGGCTCTGGTTTATGATGGCGAGACAATGACTCACTACCTTAACGGGCAAAAGGAGGATGAAGGAGGAATAATATTCGGTCCAATGAGCGAAGGCAAAATGTCAGTTGGTGTCAGGCTTAACCAGGTATTCTGGTATAAGGGCCTTATAAGGGAATTAAGGTTCCATGAGCAAGCCCTTGATGAAAAGCAACTGCGGGTTCCGGGTAACAATTAGCAGCCGGAAGCTGTCGCAATCAATACCGGCAGTTCCTTCTTGCCACAACGGCGTGAGACCTCCGATCGATAACCGGATTTTATGATTAATCAGAAAAATAAGCAAGTAGTTAAGATTAATCACTTCATCCGTCAAGCAAGACCTGTAGTGAATGTGGATATATCTATCACGACTTAACCCTTTCTGAGAGAACATGGACATGTGGGGATGGTCATATATTGGACAGGGACATAAATGCAAGTAAAAATATCC
>SLGC01000022.1 GCA_007123885.1 Bacteroidales bacterium
AACTAATTACCGAGGAACCGGATGCGGTAACTCCGCTCGTCCGGGTCTGTGGGGGAGCGGGGAGGTAACGAACCGCTCTACCCGGAGTAATTTTACGCAGAAAAAATTTAATGTATATTTGCATTAATAACAACATAAGTCGAATCATTGGAAGAAGCCATAAAAAAGCGGTATGACCGGCTGGCAGAAGAATCCTGCTGTCTTTCCTGCGGATCTGCAATACAGTTCAGTAATCCCTTACCGGCTGAAGTATGTATCGATTTTGGATGCGGTCGTGGGACGGATGTGGTAAGGCTGGCAGAAAAGGTTGGCAACCGGGGATTTGTTTATGGTATAGATGCAACTCCCGGAATGATTAAGAAAGGAAGGTCATTTGCTGAAAAACTTGGTATCGGGAATGTTGAGTTTATACTTTCTGATCTTGAAGAGATCCCGCTTCCGGATAACATTGCAGACCTGATAATTTCAAATTGTGTTCTTAATCATGTTCATAACAAGTATAATGTCTGGAAAGAGATATTCAGGCTGTTAAAAACCGGTGGACGGTTTGTGATCAGCGACATCTATTCTTTGGAACCTGTACCGGAAGAATACAATTCGGATCCTGTAGCAATTGCCGAATGCTGGGCAGGAGCGGTTACAAGGGATCAATACTTTGCAACAGTTAAAGATGCCGGATTTTTTAAAGTAGATATCCTGGAAGAGAGTGTCCCATACAGGAAAGGGCAGATTGAGGTTTCAAGTTTCACCATTTCCTCTGTAAAGGAATATAAATGATCCCTGCCGGGGCCGGATCAGCCCTGGTTACTTTTAAGGAGTCTTCGCGGGCAGTTATCTTTTCCTGATAGTTGATCACCGCTGCTTATCAGTAAAATCGAACGGAATTTTATGCGACCTGTCTTAAATGTAAGTTTTTACTAAACATTTAAAACTTCAAAATTATGAAAAAATTAGCTTTGCTTTTTTTACTCCTGCCTCTGCTTTTCATTGCATCCTGCGATAAGGATGATGAAGATGAGGTATCCGAAAGATTCCGGCTGCTTACAACCCCGGTCTGGGAATCACAGCAACTACTCGTAAATGGTGTTGATGCCAGTGGCTCCGGTGGTTTACTTGAAAATTTCAAAGGAGATGCAAAATTTAATGCCGATGGCACCGGAAATTTCGGAAACTTAACCGGCACCTGGGAATTTCAGCAGGATGAAACCCAGATCAGGATAGTGACCAACGCCTATCCGTTTCCCATTGTGGCAAATATTGAAGAGCTGACATCCAGTGCTTTCAGGATAGGCACCCTCTTCCCAAATCCGGAGAATCCACAGCAGCAATTGACAGTAACAATGTCTTTTGTTGCCAGGTAAGGCTTTTAATCCTGATGTCAGGGGAATTATAAACCGGTCCGGCATCAACAGATAAATAAATGTATTCCCGGGTAATGAAAAAAAATCTGCTGCTGGCTGTATTAATTTTGTTTGCCGGTACTAAAGCAAATAGTGCCGGGAATGATAGCGGTATTATTACAGGGATAGTCTATGACAGCCAATCTCTTGCACCTTTACCCTCGGCTACCATTGTTTATGGCAGGGGGATGGGAATTGTTTCAGATAATGACGGCTATTATTCAATTAGATCCGGCCCCGGTGAACTCATCCTCACATACAGGTATATGGGATACAGGCCGGTTACCCTTACCGTTTCGATAACAGCAGGTGATACTGTTGTTCTTGATGTCGGACTGCAGCCCGAAGCAGCAGAGATCGACCAGGTCGTGGTAAGTGCAGGTAAGGCTGAGCAAAGGCTCTCCGAACTTACAGTTTCAATGAGCATAATAAAACCTGAAACAATATCATCCCTTCATATAACCGATCCTGTTGAACTTATCAACAAGACTCCCGGAATTGAGGTTGTTGACGGACAAGCCTCCATACGGGGAGGAAGCGGATTCAGCTATGGTGCAGGGAGCAGGGTAATGGCCCTGATAGATGGTTTACCGATACTTGCAGCCGATGCAGGGCATATAAAATGGCAGTTCCTGCCGCTTGAAAATATATCGCAGATAGAGATCATCAAAGGGGCAACCTCTGTTCTTTATGGCTCATCAGCTTTAAACGGTGTTATCAATTTCAGGACCTCCCTTGCAGAAGACAAACCGGTTACAAGGTTCTATATTGAAACCGGGGTGTTTGACCGGCCGGATCAGCGTGAATGGATATGGTGGGATACCCCAAGAACCTTTCAGAGTGGTTCTTTATCTCATATCAGGAAATCGGGCAATACAGGGATGAGCATGGCATTGCACCTGTTATCGGACGATGGATACAGGAGGCTCAATGAGGAAAGGCTGGGAAGAGTGAATTTTAAGATCAGCCATGATGGAAGCGGCGGATTGTCTTACGGCACGAACCTGAATGCAGGAATTACCCGGACAACCAATTTTATTCTTTGGGAAAATGCATGGACCGGGGCACTCAGGCAGGATGAATCAACTGCAAACCGGCTTCATGGTAATCTTTTTACTTTTGATCCGTATATAATTTATAATCCGGATGGCCCCACCGGCCATGAACTGCGTACCAGGCTGCAGTCGGCCGACAACTTTTACCCTACGGCTACCCGTAACAACAGTAATACATTTTCTTTCCTTGCCGAATACCTTTTCAAATATGATATTTCAAGTCTGGTCAGGATTAATTCAGGTATAATGGAAAATTACAGCCGAATAAATTCAGAGTTCCATGGTGACCACCGATCCCTGAATCTGGCTGGCTTTATACAGACCGATCTGATGCCTGTTGAGGGCCTGAAAATAGTTGCCGGAGTGCGGATGGAACATAATTCCCTTAATGGTGTGTCAGACCGGCTTGTGCCCCTGGTGCGGACAGGAGTGAATTACCGGCTGCTGGATTACACTTTTCTGAGAGCATCATTTGGTCAGGGATACAGGTATCCCTCCATTGCCGAGAAACATGCAGCAACGACAATGGGATCAGTCAGGATAGTACCCAACCCCGGTATCCGGTCTGAATCTGGCTGGAGTGCAGAAATTGGTGTAAAACAGGGGATAATTACCGGAACCATCAACGGACAGGTCGATTTGGCAGTTTTTCAGAGCCGCTATACCGACATGATCGAATATCTTTTCGGCATTTATCCTACAGGAACGGGTGAATCTGTCAGTTACGGATTTATGGCTTCCAATATTGAAAATTCAAGGGTTTATGGAGGAGAGCTGGAATTTGTATTTACCGGCACAATGCGCAGGATCTCTTTTAATGCGAACGGCGGATATGTCTTTATGTATCCCAGGGAATTTAATCCGGCAACCGGACAAAGCAGAGATGAATACCTTAAATACAGACGTATGCATTCCTTTAAAGCAAATCTGAATGGCAATTATAAAAAATTCAGCGCCGGTATAAGTTTTTATGCCGGTTCCCGCTTTCTTAACATAGATAACGTATTTCTCAGCGAATTTACCCGGGAAATTATCCTCCCCGGCTTTTATGACTACTGGAATGCAACATCCGGCGGACATATACTTGTCGATCCTCATATTGGTTATATGATAGGTGAA
>SLGC01000340.1 GCA_007123885.1 Bacteroidales bacterium
AGCTGCCTGACAGAGCTACTATAATCTCTTTTGTCTCGATGAATGCGTGTCCTCCCCTGTGCTCGCCTCCAGGGACATCGTATATCCAGTAAACCCTTCTTATCTTAAAGGGAACATGGCTGTCTTCTTCAATAAATGATAAGTTGCCGCGCAGATCGAGGAACTTCGGGAGACTGATAAGTTCAGGGAGCATAATTGGGGTGAAGAAGCTTGTATGCTGTTAGTTATGATTTTAAATGGAATTTTCGGCTTAGCTTCCCGGTGGTTGAACCCTTCCTGACCTGGTTAATGCCAGGCTCTTTTTGTGCTCCTTCCATAAGCCAGAACCGTTTCGTTTTCTGTTCATCATCGGTGTATCCATATTTTTTGGAATAACGGCCGTAAGTATGTTCCGATTTAATTCCGTTTATAACCATACAAAGTCCTTTAATACCCAATCCGTCAATCTGGCTTAACGTCGTACCAAACAGATCCCTCAGGGTTTGACCCGGCCTTACTACCATCAGACAGGTATCGGCAAGTGGAACCAGATGCAGGGTGTCGGAAACAATGCCAATAGGTGCGGAATCGATTATTATGTATTCATAACAATTTTTTAGTTTTTTAAAAAGTTCAGCCGTCTTTTCTGAGGCAATAAGCTCCGAAGGGTTTGGGGGAAAGGGCCCGGAAGGAATAATTGAGAGATTTTCATGTGGTGTCTGCTGGATTATGTCCTCTATATTATCCTGACCAATAAGCCATGTAGAAACTCCCTTGTGATTAGGTATGTTAAAATCCCGGGCCATTGTTGACTTTCTCAAATCAAAATCGACAATTACAGTTTTTTTACCCAGCATACTGTAAGCCGATGCAAGATTCATTGCGGTAAAAGATTTTCCTTCTTCCGGCATAGACGAGGTTATGAGAAATACGGGAGAGATAGAATCTTTTGTGAAGAAAAGCATATTCGACCTGAGCATTCTGAATGCTTCAGCTATATTTGAAGCGGGTTTATCAAGGACAATTGTCTTTGTGTCCCCGGTATTAACCGGAATGTTACCAACAACCGGCAGGTCTGTCATCGCGCTGATTTCTTCGTGCTTGAGCTTTTTATTAAATAAAAACAAAATAAAAATAAAAAGCATCGGGATACCGGTTCCGGCAAAAACGCCAACAAACATCACCATTGTTCTGTTTGGATAGACAATAGAGCTGTAATATATGTCCGCAGGATCTACCACATGGCTGTCAGCAATATTTGACGCCATCTGCATTTGTTGCTGGGATCTCATCTGAAGAAGGAAGGTATAGAGCTCGTCATTGAGCCTGAATTGTCTCTCAAAGCCCAGAAGCTGCCTTTCGGTTTCGGGCAACACCGAGGCTTGTGTGTTTATCCTGGCAACCTGTTTTTGGGCATCAGCCATTGCCATGTTATTTGCCTGCCGGAGACCTTTTAAGGTTTCGAGCAGGGCATCCTTTGTATTTCGCATTCGTTGGACCAGGAGATTTTGCAGGGGGTTCATCTCACCGGCCCTTCTGTCTGACAACTGTCCGTGCATTTCTGCCAGTTCTGATACAAGCCTTGTCAGAGCCGGATCAGAAATACCCATGGTGATGGGAATCATTGGTGCCGACCCCTCAACATCACTCACAAGATAATCTTCCAGGTAATCGTAATATTCGGCTTCAAGGGAAAGACGTGATATCTCCCTTTCCATGGTGTTTATCTGCGACAGGAGGGCCTGCCCCTGGGCAGAAATATCCATTATCCTGTGCCTGGAACGGAACTGCTGTAACATAGTCTCCGTTCTTAACAGAGAATCGGATATCCCGACAAGCTGATTGTCTATGAACTGTATCCTTCTTATAGCCTCCTGGTTCTTTTTATCAAGGGAGACTGACTGAAAAACTTCAGCAAGCCTGTTAAGAAATTCAACATCCTTTGCCCTGTTTGTGCCGGTTATGCTAACTTCCAGGATAGACCCGGACAATAACTGAGCGTTGATGCGGCTATTAAATCTCCTGATCAGGCTCTCGCGGCTATGAATCACAAAAAAGATTTTCTCATCAACATTGGAGTTTACCCAATTTTCATCAATGGCTGCAATACGGATACTTTTTCCGTTAATTTCCAGGTCCTGTCCGAAAACAGCCTGTATATTCAGGGGATAACTTTCGGACCCGGACTCCAGAATGAACCAATCATCACCCAGAAATGTAATGGAGAATTCAATATTCTTTGGAAGCGGTATGTCATTTTCAGATATAACCCTTACAGGAACATCCGGATAGAAAGGGAGTATATTCCTTAATGTTCTGCGGTAATAATCAACTTCAAAATTAAGTCCCTCCAGAGCACTTTCCGTAAGAGCCCTCGAGTACAGCATCCTTATCTGGTTATCGATATTTGCCATGCCTCCCTGCAGACCCATGCCCAGCAAAATGGCATCGCGATCCGTACCAGATCTTTCGCCGTTTTCGGTTATAAGAATAGTTGTCGATACCCGGTAAACCGGCAAAGTATGGGCTATATACCTGCGGGCGCCGAAATAGCCCGCGATCAGGCCAATTAGCAGGAAATACCAGTTTTTCCTGATTAGATTAAGGACTACCAATGGATCTATTCCGATCCCCCGATTGTTTATATTGCCCGGATGGTCATTCTTTAGGATTTCCCGATCTCTGGTCATGGTAATTCCGAGGTTTTGTTAATTCTCATTTCAATTAGTGAAAAAACGGAATATTACGAGTCCGGTGGTAATCGTACTCAGGAACAAGGAAAGTACAGGAGCATTTATCCGAAAATTTCTGCCCCTCATAGGTTTGGCGTAGATGATATCGTTGGGCATAACGTAGTAAAATTCTGATGACAGTATGCTTCTGTCTCTTAGAGAAAACTCCTCAATAATAAGCCCGGATGGTGACTGTCTTATTAACTGTATTTCCTGGCGGTTACTATAATCACCCAGGTCTCCGGCCTGTGCAAGAGCCTCGAATACATTTATCCGGTCTTTGGTTAAGGGATATCTTCCCGGACCGCTGACCTCTCCGAGTATACTCACATAATTATTCACAATTCTCACTGTAACTGACCCATCGGCAACATATTTCAGGAAAATCTCATCCAGGTCAACTTTTATTTCTGCAAGTGTTTTCCCGGCTACTTTCACCTTTCCTATATAGGGGATTTCGATGAAACCATCATCGTCAACATTATAACCAAATAAAGAAGCACTTTCCTGGGTAAGAGAGCCTCCTGTACCTAACTGTGGATTAAATATTGCCGACCATTGAGGATCCGGAGTTACCACTCTTATGAAGAGGATGTCGTATGGCATTATCCTGTAAGCAGAAGGGGTAACAGTGACTCCGGATCCGGCCTGCGAATCCTCCGAATATTGAAGATAGGTAAGTTTTTTATTGGTCATACAGGAACTCAGAATCATGATCATTGATAACGAGCCAAGGAAAATCGCTGAACGTAATTGCATCTCTATATATTTTAAGGCTTTACAAAGTATTGAGAAACAGCCTGAATTCAAATTCAGCACCGTTTTCAAATGTAATTAAAAAATTCTTAACCCGAAATGCAAA
>SLGC01000108.1 GCA_007123885.1 Bacteroidales bacterium
GGATCCAGGCCATCATAAAATTGCATGCCCTTCACATCTGAACCAAAATCATCATCCTGGAAAAAGACGGTGGCGCGAAGTCTGGGATCTTTATCCTCAAAAGGCTGATAACCATTATCGTAAAGAAAATCCGCCCCTAATCCGGGCTGATTCGCAGAACCATCAATATTTTCATATCCAAGAATAAACTCAAGTACAGGATTAAGTCTTCCGCCCTGGCCCGCTGAATAGTAATGAGGTACATTGTTTGTAATCCAGCCATGACCGATATTAGGCCCGTCGTAAACCCTCTCGAAGATCACTTCACTATTGCCTTCGTCAAGAAATATGTTTCGGTAATTGTCAGCCTTATTAGCATGCTCATTGTAGAGCGAGTACCTGCCTGACTGGATTACTGAATTGGCAGCCGCAGAGGCCTTGGTGAAAAATTCATTTGTACGGCCAGCGGGAATACCCACCAATCCGTTTGCCTGAACCGAACCATATTTTGCAATAGATGCGGTCCACAGGTTAGCTCTTGCCTTTAGCGCATACGCAGTCCATTTATTAATTCGACCCGGTGGCCTGTGATTTTCGCTCAATAACCCGATGGCTATATTTAAGTCTGAATCGATAAAATCGGCGAGTTCCTCTTCAGTGCTGCGCCTGGTGTATTTTTTATCAATCTCACCAAAAGGATCGAGCACGACGTCCACCAGGGGAACGCCGCCATACCGTTTTTGCATTTCAAAATAAACTGCAGCCCTGATAACCCTGACCTCACCTTCCAGCTGGTCTTTGGAAGACTGGATCATTTCAGCATCACCTATCTTCTCAAGGAAGCCGTTGATTCTTCTTATATAGCCATAATTCCAATAAGCTATGGGGTCACTCGTACGTGACATGGTGCCCCTTGTTATTGCATTTTCATTCTCGGAATGATCGGTTGCTTCATCGCTGTAAGTAGCCCAATTAGTGTTAAATGCTGAAAATGGGAATTCAGTGTATAACCGGGTAACGTACGCATCGATCATCGATGGAGTTTGCCAGACATCGGCATCGGATATTTTATCCAATGGCTGCCTGTCAAATATATCATCCCCGCAAGATCCAAACAGGAATAAAAATATAATATATATATATGCTATCTTTTTCATAATTTGATTTTTAAAAGTTAACAAGCACACCAACGTTGTACATTCCCATTGGCGGGTGATAATCGCCGAATGTACGACCTGGACTTGTATCAATTTCAGGATCCACATAGTCATTGATGTCTGAGATGGTGAGGAGATTATACCCCGAAACATATATCCTGAAATTACTTATCCCTGCGCGGCTGGAAACAGAAGTGGGAATAGTATAACCCAGCTGTAAATTTTTGAGGCGTACATATGATCCGTTAATCAGCCAGTGCTGCGAGTTGGCGTAGCTTCGATGGTTTCTGTTAGCCCTGTCATACCGGTATATCGGCCACCTGGCATCTGTATTGGCAGGTATCCATGGGTTTTCAGGAGTGTAGAACTGTTCATACATAAAAGTCTGCGGACTAATGCCCGAGTAAAAAGGCATCATCAGGTAACCCGTGCCGTGCCTCAGATTGAAATTATAGAGCCCGGCTCCCTGCCACAACATATTAAAGTCAAATCCTTTCCATTTAAGCGACATCTGCAGACCATACATCAACCTTGGCATGGTACCTCTTCCGGCTATTATCATGTCCTCGTTAGTTATCCTGCCATCACCATTGGTATCGATGAATTTCACATCGCCCGGCATAATGGTGCGGTTACCCTGTCCGTCAATATCCGCCCAGTTATCAATCTCTTCCTGTGTCTTAAAAAGTCCGTCTGTCGGCAGGGTCCACCATCTATCAGTCCATTGTCCTATCTGGTTGCCCCTGCGCCATGCCTCCATAGATGCATATTCAGGTTCATCCCTGAATAAAAGTTTTTCACGGTTCCACGCAACATTGGCACCAATGGTATAAGAAGTATTGCCTATTCTGTTCATATGGTCCAGAGATAATTCCATTCCCCGATTATCATACTCACGATAATTCTCCCTTGGCATGGTAGCACCAACCACATCGGGAATATCCCTGCTGCGGGATCCAAGTACATCGGTTCTCTTTCTGTAGAAGTAGTCGATATAGCCTCCAAGCAGGTTGCCAAAAAGGTTAAAATCCAAACCTATATTCGAAGCGGTCATCTTTTCCCATGTTATATAGGGATTGGGAAGTGCATCTTCGATTATTGAGGGCACTACCTGGTTTCCTTCAAAAATGTAACGGCTGCTCAGCGAATAGGTTGACAGGTACTGGAAGTCGCCGGCACGGTCATATCCTAGTCTGCCGTGAGAAGCACGTATCTTCAGATTATGCACGAACGGCAGGTTGTCACTTATAAATCCCTCCTCAGAGATGCGCCACCCTATGGATACCGAAGGGAAAACTCCCCATCGTGTTTCAGGGGGAAAGTTCGGCGAGGCATCCCACCTGCTGTTAACTTCCAATAGATATTTTCCCTGGTAATTGTAATTGAATCTGCCTATATAAGCTTTTCTTCCCCCTTCTCTTCCAACCCCTGAATTATCCTTGTTCATATCAGGTCCGGCAAAGAGGTAGTTAAGCGGGAATTCATAGTCCCGTCTTGATGCCCAATAGCGGTCATAAGTATCGGATAATAATTCATACACAAAAAGAGCGTTGAAATTGTGATCACCAAGCCCTCTGTCCCATGTCAAAAAATACTGCTGGTTTATATTTTGAGTGATGCTGTTATCTTCAAACAATTCTGCAGAGGAACCTAATACCCTGCGAACGATATATTCGTCCGTTTCGGGAATGTAATCATACTGGTTAACTGCTATCTCCTTATCCTTGAACCGGTAATAGGCACGGTTCATATCATAGACTGCCCGGGCCCTGAAACCTAAAGGCAGATTATAGGAAAAGTTCAATTTTCCATAACCATAGAGCCTGTTCCATTTTTTGAAACCTGAAATATCCTTGCTTGCAACGGCAACAGGGTTAGTTGAAGCACCGGATCCAACTGCAGGGACTTTTGTGGGATCGGGATAAGGATCGAGCGGCCAGTAAGGGCGGTTACGAAATATTACTGTCATAAGGCCTCCGACACGGGAAGTCCGTTCCAGGTCTGCCCTGGGTCCGATATAATCCTGGTTGGTGAAAGAAAGATCAAATCCGACATCGAAATTATCCGTTAACTTCACATCAACATTCGAGCGCAGAGAAACCCTGTTATGATCGATATCGTTTGATTTTAACATTCCGCCCTGGTTTAAGAACGAGATAGATGCAAAATATTTGTTTCTGTCAGTCCCCCCCCTCACATTCAGATTATGCTGATGTTGCGGTGCAAAAGGCCTTAATGTGGCTGCAACGACATCGACATTGGGGTAATTCACCGGATCCGATCCATCTCTGAATGTCTGGATCTCCTCTTCAGTCCACGGAAAAGATGTTTTTCCTTCATTGAAATTCGCAAGGTTTTCCATCTGGGCATATTGGTATGATGCCACAGGTTGCTGCATTTGTGTTATGTACTGCAATGCATAATTGCTTGAGTAGGTAAATTCCGGCGGTGATTCCCTGCCGCGTTTTGTTGAGACCAGAATTACCCCGTTACCCGCTCTGGCTCCATATACTGCTGCAGATGCACCATCTTTAAGGACACTTATATCTTCAATTTCACTGGGATCCAAATTATGGAAATAGCGGGTCGAAACAGGAGTTCCATCAACAATGATAAGAGGGGAGCCAAATCCGCGGATATTCATGCTTATCTTGGTATCGCCGGGCTGGCCCTGCGTATTCTTTATGAATATCCCGGGTGACCTCCCCATCAAACTCTGCGTCAAAGTAGGCACCGGAACATCGGAAAGTCCCTCGGTATTGACAACGGTGATACTACCCGTAAGGTTGACCCTTCTTTGTGTTGCGTAACCCACAACTACAAGCTCGTCAAGAAAGCGCACATCCTCGACCAGTTCTACATTGATAACATTCTGCTCACCGATGGCTATTTCCTGGGAAACGTAGCCTACATAGGAAAATACAAGAACTGCATCACGAGATGGTACTGTCAATCTATACTCTCCATCAACTCCGGTAGTTGTTCCCATTGTAGTTCCCTGTACTAAAATGGTTGTACCCGGTAGCGGATACCCGGTAACATTATCGGTAACCTGTCCGGAAATTACGATTTGCTGTTTCCCGGGCCAGTTTGTGGTTATCGCGATAATATTGTCTTCAAATATCCTGTATGAGGTATTTTCATTAGAAAAAAGAATTTCAAGAATATCCTCAACATTATTATTTTCAGCAGATAAGCTGATTGTTCTTTCCAGATCCAACTGATCCGTACGATATAGGAATTTATACTCGCTGCCGGCTTCTATTTCCTGTAAAACATATCCCACACTAATATCCTCATAATTGAAATTAAAAGCTGGCTTTTGAGAAAACACCGAGCCAACAGCATTAAAAATGGTTAGCATAAAACAAAGTACCAGTAATTTCATAATTCGGTAGGTTTTCTGATTTACACTGCTAACATACAGCAGTTTGATAATTGGTTTTATTTTCATAGTTTTGTAATGAATAGTTGAACATATCCGCATGGATTCTCTAAAGCCAAAGCGGAATTTAACTGTTTTACAGCCGGAAAATGACTTCACCATTTTCCGGCTTTTTTAATCCCGGTTATCGGATTTTTAAAGCAGGAGGTTTTTGCATAGGCAACTTCGGTTTAGTTTAGTTTAGTTTAGTTTAGTTTAGCTTATTGTTAATATTGCAATTGTACATTCTTTACTGGTTCAATTTTTATCAGAATTCAGAATTGGTTTTAGGTGCAAATATTACCGGATTGATGTTTCAGAGATGTTTCATTGCCTTCAGGTTAAAATTAAGTGTGCAACACAGGTCATCATCTGGTAATGAATATGGTATCATTTTGTATGTGATAGTTAAAAGGAGAAACGTACCTTAGAGCACTTAGCGCCTGTTCCATCGTGACCTCTTCAAACCTTCCCTTGAACCGCTTATTTCTAATTTCGTCATCCTTAATAATTAACCTTGCTCCAAATCTTCTCTCAAGTTTCACAGCAATACTTTCGAAAGGTTCATCGTCAAAAATAAGCTTGTTTTCTTTCCATGATGTAAATATCTCGGGATCAATACCGCGGCTTAAAATGATCTTTGGTAAACCGGTTTCTGTATCTCTTTCTCTTTTTACCACATGCCCTGGCCCTGGATCTTCAAATGCATCATGAACTTTCTCTTCTGATAATAATTCACCACTCTTTTTGTAATAGGTTATCTGCTGATTCGGCTCAAGTATTAATCCTGCCTCCTTTGACCTGTAATTACTCCTGTTTATTTTTAATGATCCGGATACAAGGGTGGTCTGGATAATGTCTTCCCCGGGATATGACTTTACATTAAAGCTTGTCCCCAGGGCAATCATCTCAAGCTGGGAGGTCATTACGGTAAAAGGATGTTTTGTGGATTGGTGTACAACAAAAAAAGCCTCTCCTTCAAGATTAACGGTACGGTCAAATTCACCAAAATTCACCGGATAACTCAATTTGCTTCCTGCATTAAGCCATACAGAGGTGCTGTCTGAGAGTATTATATTACTTCGGGAACCAATGGGTGCTATGACCTCTATCTGACCGGGGATTGTGCCTGCATTTTTGCTGATAAAATAAAAAAGCAATGAACCGAAAGACATAAAAATAATTGCAACAGCTGCCCAACGGAAAGTTGCTGCAATAAGTTTTCTGGTATTAACCGGACCGGAAATTTTTTTGCGGTGAAGGAGGCCGGATCTGAATTTATCATAGGCAGTCCTGTAGTTATACCTCTTATGGTTTAAAATTATATCAATGGAAGTCCATAGTTTCTCCCTGGCAGCAAAATCTTCAATATTTTCTTCATTATTCTGGAACCATTCAAGGAAAGATCGTTCATCAGCGGCAGAATACTTTCCTGAAGTTATGCGGAATATCAAGTCATTAATTTCTTTTTCTTGCATCTTTTAATTTTTACTCTATATAAAAGACAACAAGAGCAGCATATACAGTTAAAAATAGTTAATAAAATAATCCTTTTTTCACAAGTCCAACATAAGTGCTTGCCTTTCTGATTGCCTCTTACCCATCCGCTATGGTGGCCCGGCTACTTGTCCCCTGTGAAAATTACCGGGAAAATGGCTTGCTATCGATCATTAGAGCATTTTGAATGCAACCGGAAACTTATAATTTTCAGCTCCTTAATGTTTTAAGAACCTCTTCCGGAGAGGATGTGGAGAGGACAATATCAAAATCGCCCCTCAGTATTTTCAGGGCATATATCTCCTCATCAATTTCCTGCCTGGTCCTGACACCCAGGGCCCGAAGTACCGGTACCGGCGGGCACCACCCCCGGAGTCCGTGCTGTAAGAGGAATCCGGCTACAAACCCGGAAAGCACGAACCATTTTTTATTTACAAATGTTCCCAGTATAATTCCTGTCAGGGCAAGAGACGATGCATTCACCTCAATATATCTTTCTATGTCCCATTCTTCCCTCAGTTCTTCCAGCCTGTGGGTTATTTCAATTGCCGACAAATTTCTGTAGTTCCTCATGTTGTCCAGTATATTCTCATCGACCATCTTTTTTCTTTTTTCAGGGGAAACTTCCCTGACGCGATCCCGGACTTGTTCCTGCTGTTTCATATCCATTAAGTTTACTGGTTAATAAATAGATTTGCACACCCATAAAAGTATGCCAGTCAACTAATAAACAATAGTAATACCAATAATGTTTGTGCGCAGCAATGATATCAATTTATGGCCGACTGACCCGTAGATGAGTTGTATCCTTTGATAGCTGGATTTAACAAGGACCTTCGTGGAGTTATATTTCCAAAGGCGTGGAAGCTTGCAAAAGCTTCGCCGGGGCAGCTACACACTAAATTCATAACCGGATACGGCAGGGGTTATGCCTAAACCAGGGGCAGTCCCTGTTTGCAAAATATCTCTGCTTTACCGGTTATTCCTGATCTGGTCCAAAGCCAGGGAAAGATCCCGTACGGGCATTTTGCAACTGCCCAGGGTACAGGCATAGTACCAGGTTTCCCCTGCCTTGCACCTGCCGGCAAAAACCGGTATTTCATTATTTTCGTGCAGTGAACCGGCGACCAGTGCATCCGGAAGATAGAGGGTGTTGATGTCCCTGATCCTTCTGTCGGCTTCAGTACCGCAAACAACCAGATTATAGAAAGGAAAGACATAATTTAAAAGCAGTCTGCCCCAATTGGCAAAACTGGTGCTTTGTTCAACCATTTGGGAGCTGACATCCCTGAGCATTCTGAAACTGAGTCTTTCCCATTGGCCCCTTTCAAAGAGATGGGACAGATACAGAAGATTGGCGGCCATAACACTATTTGAAGAGGGAATAACATTATCAGGTATCTCATAATATTCCGACTTGAGGCTTTCGGCACTTACCGTGGAAAAACGCAGCAAATTGGTAACCGGGGCAGAAAAATTTTCCAATGTATATTCCGTTAGTTCCCGGGCTTTAAGAAGGTAACGGGGTTTTGCCGATACTTCATAAAGCCTGATCAGGGAATTGATCAGCAATGCATAATCCTCCAGGAACCCGTCTATTCGGGGACCGGAACCGCGGGGCATGCGAAAGACCCTTCCCTCTGTTACGGAATTATCAAGAATAAAACCTGCAGCTTTTTCAGACTTTTGCAAAAAAGATCCATCTCCGAATGCAGCATACGCATCTGCCAGACCTTTGATCATCAGGGAATTCCAGGATGTAAGTATCTTGTTGTCCAGTCCGGGCCGGGGTCTTTTCAACCGTTCCTGAAGCAGCTTTTGATTGGCATGCCGGATTATCTTCCGAACATCCTCCGGATCCAGATTGTTTTTACGGGCAAAGATCTCGTCACTTTCATCCCGCAGCAGTATATTTTTGCCATCTTCCCACAGCCCCTTTTTCCCCACCTGGTAATAATCCTTAACCAGCCGGGAATCTTTACCAAGCAATTCATCAATTTCCTTTTCTTCCCATAAATAAAATTTACCCTCCTCTCCTTCGCTGTCGGCATCAAGGGCTGAATAATAAGCGCCATCCGGCGAACCGAGTTCCCTGTCGGCAAATTCGACAGTCCGGTAGACAACATCCCTGAACAGTTGTTTTTTTAATAACTTCCAGGCATTGGAATAGAGGGAGATCAATTGTCCGTTATCATAAAGCATTTTTTCAAAATGTGGCACTTTCCAAAACTCATCAGTTGAATACCTTGCAAACCCACCCCCGATCTGATCAAAAATTCCACCCATGGCCATTCCCTCAAGGCTTATATCAACCTGTTCCAATGCTGAGCTGTCACCCCTCTTATAATGATAATGGAGCAGGAATTCAAGATTGACCGGCAGGGGAAATTTGGGTGCCCCCGAAGTGCCTCCCATCAAACTATCCATATGTTTCATTATATTATTAAAGACCTGGTCAGCATCGCCTTTTTTTAGTGATTTTTCACTCTCATCAGGTTTTATGAAGCTTGAATTTACCACACCGGTGGTAAGTTTTTCAGCCTGCTCAATCAGTTCATCGGAGCGGGCCTGGTATAGTTCAATTACTTGAAGCAGAACCTCCTTCCACTGATCCCTGGGAAAGTAGGTGCCTCCCCAGAAGGGTCTGCCATCAGGAAGTGCAAAGCAGTTGAGAGGCCAGCCGCCCCGCATGGTCAGAAGTTGTACCGCGGTCATATATAAATGGTCGATATCAGGGCGTTCTTCCCGGTCAACCTTGATACATATAAAATTGCGGTTCATAATTTCGGCTATTTCCTCATCTTCAAAACTTTCTTTTTCCATTACATGGCACCAGTGGCATGCAGAATAACCTATGCTGACAAGCAGCGGTTTGTTTTCGCGTGATGCCTTCCCGAGAGCTTCTTCGCCCCACGGATACCAGTCCACCGGATTGTGAAGGTGTTGCAGCAGATAGGGACTTGTTTGTCCCTTTAGGTGGTTGACTGTCAGATTCTTGTTCTTCATGGCAAAGTTTTTCATACAAATTCATAACTCCTTACGGTAATTCAAACAAAAAAAATGAAAGAAGGTTTTAACAGTTATGGTATCAGTTTTGTTAAAATGCAACAAGCGGGAAATAATCCCGTATGATCCTGAAAACACATTATGATGATAAAAAGAATTTTACCTCTGATTTTGTTAGTAACATTTACAGGCTGCGAAGAACTGAGACGTATTGCCGATCAGGCAGAAAGGCATCAGCCCCTGACGAACCGGGAGGTTGTAGAAGGTCTCAGACAGGCTCTTGTCATAGGATCGGATTCTGCCGCCTCCCGTCTGGCTATACGGGATGGATATTACCGCGACGAACTGGTAAGGATAATGCTCCCTCCTGAAGCTCAGGTTATCACCGAACATCTTTCGCTTATTCCCGGAGGTGAAAAATTAATCCAGGATGTTATCCTGCGTATCAACAGGGCGGCAGAAGATGCCGCAAGAGAAGCTGCCCCGGTGTTTGCCCGGGCAATTAGCGGCATGACAATACAGGATGGGTTCAGCATACTCAGAGGTGAAGAAGATGCTGCAACACAATACCTCAGGGCCCGGACCGGGAACGAATTGTTTAACCTCTATCAGCCCCGGATAAAGAATTCAATTGAAAAGCCTCTTGTCGGTAACATTTCCACCCTTGAATCCTGGAATACACTGACAACACAGTGGAACAGGCTGGCAGGATCGGCTGCCGGAAGAATATATAACCTTGAACCCGTGGATACTGATCTTGCTTCCTATCTGACAGAACGGGCACTGGATGGATTATTCCTTAAGCTTGCGCAGGAAGAACTGCGAATACGTACCGATCCCCTCGCACGGGTAACAGACCTGCTCAGGAGAGTATTCGGAAATCAATGATCAACTTCTGCCCGGCAGATCAACGATCCCTTGACTGACCTTTGACAGGCCTCATATGCAATATTGTTCATGCAACTGCACATGGGTGCAAAATTCATTTCTAATGTCACCTGGTACCATGTAGTATTCAACTGCATCTGATCAGGACAGGGGCATGAAAACATGTTTTTCGAGGTATTCTGTGTATTTATCCCTGTTGAAACTATAATACCGGTCAACTGTTTCTGATTGTTCCGCACTACTTTCAACAGGAACCAGTACCCCGAGCTCACGCATTTTCCCGCTGTAATACCCTGAGGGGGATTGATTTTCAAAAACGGTGTCGAAAAGCCGGTCGAGAACCTCCGGTGAAAACTGTTCATCAAGCAGCTCAAAAGCTCCGCCGCCAAAACGCACTTTATCATTCAACCTGGATATCGCTGTTTTTAAAATGAGGTCATGATCGAATGCCAGGGGCGGAATATCGGTCAATTTGAACCACTGGGCATCAGCAGCGTCATCGCCGGCAACAACCTTGAATTCCGACATTTTCAGCAGACCAAGATAGGCCACTGTGATCACCCTGCCCCTCGGATCCCTGTCAACATCGCTGAAAACATCCAGTTGTTCCAGGTCTGCCCGGTCAATTCCTGTTTCCTCCCCCAACTCTCTATGTGCACATTCAGTTATTGTTTCGTCCATATCCAGGAAACCTCCGGGAAAAGCCCATTTGCCTTTGAAAGGTTCCTTGCCGCGTTCGACAAGGAGGATATTCAGATCTCTGCCATCAAAACCGAAAAGCACGCAGTCGGCACTTACCGCCGGCCTTGGATAATCATAACAATGTTTTTGCTTTGCCATCAAACATAATTTAATTATAACTTCTTAATTTCAATCTCAAAAACGCGTAAACCCTAAGGTTACCATCCTCTTTCGGGTTCGATCCGGGAAAAAAATAATCCGGCAAATCATGCTGTTATCCATTATAGAATAAGCCGATCGACCGGAAATCAATAGGATTCCTATTTTCCACAGCAGATAGTGATTAACTCTACCACAATAACTGCATCTTTCCCGGAAGGTTATTTATGACGAAGTTTCCTATCCGGCAGCAATCTGTCCGGTCACGAAAAGCTCCCACTGTTCAAACTGTTCTTCAAGCATTACCCTCGGCACCTTTGTCTGCCCTCCCTTTTTTTTATTTGCTTCGGCCCACCGGTAAAAAATGTCGGCCGGAACCAGTCTGGTTTCTGGATCATTCAAAGCCTTTGTACGGGCAACCTTATAATTCTTATTCATATCCTTATAAATATTGTCAAGCCGGCCGGCAAGCTCTGATTCACTAATACCGGGATCAACATCCCTGCATCCCAGGTACCAGCGGTGAACATACCTGTCATTTTCATACCTGACAGCGCTGACAGTAAATTCCTTTATATCCAGATCGTATTTTAATTCCAGTTCTTTCATAGCCTGTATCATCTGGTATTCTGACAATTGTGATCCAACTATGTTCAGGTAAGATTTCGTTCTCCCTGTAATTTTTATTTCTGCTTTTTCCTTATCCGTGAATTTAACGGTATCTCCGATCATATATCGCCACGCCCCTGCTACCGTACTGATTATCAGGATATAATCTATATCCTCCTGCACCTGTTCCAGGCCGAGTGCCCTGGCATCCCCGGCAACATTACCGTTTTCATCTATATTTTCGGGTGAAAGGGGCACAAATTCAAAATATATGCCATTGTCCGGGAAGAGCGCCATCGAGGTTGTATCCTTTCTCAACTGTGTGGCAAGATATCCTTCTGATGCAAGATAGGTGTCAAGAATAATGACAGGCCTGCCGAAGATCTTCCGGAAACTTTTGCTGTACGGATCAAACGTGATGCCTCCGGAAGTATATACCTGCAGGTTTGGCCAGATATCATGGATATTCTTTATATTGTTATATCTTATTACTTCCCTCAGCATCAATTCTATCCATGCCGGAATACCGGAAAGGCCTGCAATATCCCATTCAGGTGCCTTTTTTGCAATCTGTTCCACCTTTTCATCCCAGTTATCCATGGCGGATATTTCCGGCCCCGGCCTGTAAAATCCTTTGAACCAGAAGGGAAGATTATAGGCTGAAATACCGCTGATCTCACCTTCAAGGTGTCCCTTTACTTCCTTAAGATTGGTACTGCTGCCAAACATCAGCACCTCTTTTTGAAAAAATGAAGCCGGCAGATTCAACTCGGCCAGGCTCAATACCTGCTTAATGCCCCCATTCCGTATTGAGGTAAGCATTTCATCGGTGACGGGAATATATTTTGAATTGCTTGTTGTACCGCTTGTAAGCGCAAAGAAACCGGGTTTCCCGGGCCAGGTCACATCTTCCGCCCCCTCATGGACAACTTTCCACCACCGGGTAAACATCCCGTCATAATCATAAAAAGGAACTGAGAGTGCAAATGCCTCCTGTATGTCATTTTGAGACAAAATTTCCCTGAACCTGTGATATTTACCGAATGAAGTGCCTTCAGCTTTTTCCAGGAGATATTTGAGTGTTTCATGTTGCGCCTGACCAGGGTCAGGATTTGACTTTACATTGTAGGAAAGCTCTATTGCCCTTTTTATCAGTTCTCCGATTATTGCCATCTTTTCCCCGTATTAGTCATTAATTCATTGCATTAACATCTGAAAATCAAGAAAGTTCGGCCATGTCTCACAAAATTTTAAATGGAATTTTATGATGACAATCAGCGCTATGCGTACCCCGGCTACCCTCTGACCGATGCGGGGAATGGCAGAACTGACATGGCTGGAAACAGCCATAGAGAGGTTTCTGAATTCATAAAGAATCCCCCCGCCACTACATATGAATTATTTGAACAACGTCAATTACATACTGTTCAGTTTGAATAATATGGCCCGTGAACTGCTGTAATTCTGTAGCTTTCTTCCGTATCATCCAGGATATAGATCATATAGGTAGCGCCACCTGGGTTTACCCTTACGACAATATGCCCCTGCTGGCTTTTAAGATTATCGATCCGTGGACCAATTATCTCCCTGGTTTCATCCATTATGTTTGTTGAGAAAACATCACGCGGACCCGGGTATGAACGTCCTGACATCATCCGGGCCAATGAAGAATTTGATGGATGGGTGGGACAGGATGATTGAACAATATGAACTCTGGGCCGGGTAGCCTGAAGGAATGAAACACTCATTGCATCAAAGAAGGCATGATGATTGGCGATGCAAACATCAACCGGCCCTGTTGCCATGGCAATGGGGGTTTCAATATCCCTCCAGTGACCGGGGTTCCCACCAATAATATCTCCGCCGTTAAAATAGTTGAATCTTCCGTAAGCCAGTCTGAATGCAATGCTGCACATATTCTCACTGGGAAATTCCTCTGGCGACAGACTTTCAAGTGGAGGGAAATGATTTCTTACATTAGTACCAAATCCGGTCCATACAACACCATTGGCAGCGATATTCCGGAATTCGAAACCGGGGTAGCCTGCGGGATCATGGACAAGTATAACCTGATCATTTAGTCCGGGCTGGAATTGCTCATAATTGGCACCAAGGTTTTGCACCTGCCAGTTGACAAATTCCATATAATTTACAAAATAATCTGCTTTTGATGGTTGAGGATAGTCCCAGCCACGGTCAATTACTTTATTGAAACCAACCAGTTCCCCTACCCTGGTAATCCCATTGAGCATGTAATTTCCCCGGGTCGAAGGTTCGGCACCGCTAAGATCTCCTATATGATCGCTGTGAAAATGGGTTACAAGAATATAATCGAGCTTCCTGTCCGACTGTCCTTCCAACATGTGCAGTATATACCTTGAAATCCATTCACCTGGAGTCCTGCTGTCATTAGGTTTTACTTCGGGTCTTTTTGGTCTCTGCCGGTCAGAGTCGCCCGCATCCACAAGCATTGTTGTTCCATCCGGGAAAATAAAGAATGCCGACTCTCCCTTACCGGTATTGATATGGTGAATATCCAGGTAGCCCGGTGACCATCGCGGAAATACCTGGCCCACATGGGCGTGCAGCTGGCCGGTGAAAATAAAGGTGCAAATCAGAATTATCATGTTCCCTAAAAGGAACCGGAAGGGATAATCACTCTTTTTCATTTTCTCAATAATTTATATATAAAAAACCACGAATCTTCGCTGGAATCAAACCAGGAATTTATTTATTGCTTCTTTCAGGTCTTTGCGCATAAAGGGTTTGGAAAGATATTCATCGCACCCGGCCTCTATCGCCTTTTCGCGGTCGCCGGGAAGGGCATGTGCGGTAAGTGCAATAACCGGGAGATAGGGCCTGCTGCTTTTAATTAGTTTTGTAGCTTCATAACCTCCCATAACCGGCATTTTAATATCCATAAGAACCAGATCTATATCAGGATGTTTTTCCACAAGTTCAATGGCCTGCCGGCCGTTTGTGGCATGCAGTATCTTTGTCCGGAAATCACCCAACATCTCCTTGAGCAGAAGATAGTTGCTCTCTTCATCCTCAGCCACAAGCAATTTCCTTCTTGCCGTTTTTGCGGTTTTGTCATATCTCTTCCGTTCGGCCTTTACAGGTTTCCATGGTATTGTGAAATAAAACACAGATCCCGATCCGGGTTGAGATTCAAGCCATATCCTGCCACCGAGAGATTCAATGAAAGCTTTGGATACGGGAAGGCCGAGTCCCAGGCCACCCCTTTTCTGAGAAAGTTCTATTTCGGCCTGATGGAATCTCTGGAATATTTTCTCATGCATATCCTTATCTATTCCTATCCCTGTATCGGAAACAAAAAACTGCAGCTGCCTGTTTTCAAGGGTGCACCCAAACTCGACCAGCCCCTCATCCGTGAACTTAAGGGCATTATCAACAAGATGTGTAAGAATGCGCTCAATTTTATGCATATCTGATATGATCATTGTATTTCCCCCGTTAACATCAATAGAATAGTTAAGTTCAACACCTTTTAGCTCAGCCTTTATATTAAACCGGGCTTTTACCTTGCTCATCATCTGTTCGAGCTCAAATTCGGTTTCGTAAATTTCCAGCTGGCCGGTTTCAATGGTAGAGATGCTTATGATATCCTCTACTACATGTATTAGCTGATCGCTGCTCTGGTGTATCACATCAATGCAATATCTTATATGTTCTCTCGGAACTCCCTGATCCTTGATCATATCAGAAAAGCCAACGATAGCGTTAAGCGGCGTCCTTATTTCGTGTGAGAGGTTGTTAAGAAATGAAGTCTTCAGCCTGTCGCCCTGCTCGGCCTTTTCCAGTGCCGCCTTGAGATCCTCCTCTGCTTTTTTCCTGCCGGTAATATCCCTCACTATACTCTCTGTGGATAGCAAATTCCCATTCTTGTTATGAATATAAACGTTTTTCTGCTCCGTCCATATAATTTTGCCATCCTTCCTGACCCATCTCATTGTCAGCATCTTTCCTCCGGATTCATGCTCACTGATTATCAATGAGCCGATCTTATCGCGGTCATCCGGATATACTAATTTTTTGAACAATTCCGGATCAGAATAATACTCATCCGGGGTATAGCCTGTCATTTGGGTTGATGAGGGACTGACATATACGAACCTTCTTTCGGGAAAAAAGTCATACCGGTATATCATGTCGCTGGCATTTTCCGCAAGCTTACGGAAGCGTGCCTCGCTTTCAACAAGTTCCTGCTGTGCCTTTTGCGCATCCTTTTTGGCAGCGGCAAGCTCCAGCGCCCGTTTCACTGCCGGCCCCAGTCTTTTCATATGCTCCTTGATCACATAGTCGGTCGCCCCTGCCTTCATGCATTCAACTGCAGTATCCTCATTAATTGATCCCGTATGCATAATGAAGGGGACAAGCGGAGTTTTTTCCCTGCTCAGATGAAGGGCAATCATACCATCAAATTGCGGCAGCTGATAGTCGGCTATTATCACATCAGGATGAAACTTATCCAGAGCATTTATAAAATCTTTCCTTGTTTCAACTATTTTGAAAATGCAGTTTTTTATTGTAACAGAAATTTCCCTTTCTGCAAGTTCTGCATCTGTCGGTACATCTTCAAGAATAAGTACTTTTATTCTCTGCTCCATTATCTGTTATTTAAATATTTCAATTTTGCCCTTCACGCTGGAAACTCCTTGCTCCGGAAAAAAACCGCAAGGATGCAGGATGACACGCAGTATCATGGGGACTCGTTTAAAAACATCCAGTAATAGCCGCTAGCGGATATAGCTTCCATAAAGTTACTAAAATCTACCGGTTTGACAACATAGGAATTCGCACCCAGATCATAGGCGCTCTTGATATCCGGAGCTTCCCTGGATGAACTGATAATGACAACCGGAAGCTTTCTGGTTTTGGGGTTGTCTTTGATCCTTCTGAGCACCTCCATGCCGTCAAGGCCGGGTAGTTTAAGATCAAGAAAAACAACCCTGAGAGGAATATCAGGGTTCCTTTCACTGAATTTTCCTGTGCAGAAAATGAAATCCAGTGCATCCTCTCCGTTTTCAGCCAGGTAGAGCCTGTCTGAGAGGTTATGTTTATTGAATGCTCGCAGAATAAGTTCCGCATCATCGGGATTGTCCTCGACTATCAGCATTTCCGCAGGATAATTGTAGGGCATAGCTGTATTTTTAGTTTAACTTTTCCAATTAATACCTGTGTTTCAGAATTAATTGTTTATCAGCCAGCACCCTGATTTTATTGATTTACCGGAAGAGTAAAGCAAAATTCAGCTCCCCCGCCGGGTTCCCCGTATGCTCTTATAGTTCCGCCATGTTTATGTACTATCCTTTGAACGATCGAAAGGCCGACGCCAGAACCTTCAAATTCCCTTGTACTATGCAGCTTCTTGAATACCTCAAAAATTCTGCCGGAATATTTCATGTCGAAGCCAACCCCGTTATCCTTTATGCAAAATTCATTGTATGAGTTTTTCCGGCTGCATGATATGGTGATAACGGGTTCACGTTCAGATGATGTAAACTTGATGGCATTTGATATCAGGTTTGCCCATACCTGCCTTATCATGGCAGGATCACCATATCCCGGGCAGGAAAGTTCGCAGTTAAAAACTATCCTTTTTCTATCCTCAGGCAATGAAACTTCTTTATAAACAGACTCGACAAGCCTGGCCATATTTATTTCCGTATGATAGATATCCTGCCTGCCAAGCCGTGAGAAAGCAAGCAGCTCATCGATCAGCCTGCCCATCCTGCTGGTATTTTCAACTATTGTATTACATATCCTTTTACCCTCCTTATCAAGTTTTGCAGAATGGTCTTCCATCAATATGCGGGAAAATCCGTCAATTGCCCTTAACGGCGACCTAAGGTCGTGTGATATTGAATAACTGAATGCCTCCAGCTCCCTGTTCGACTCTTCCAGCTGTCTTGTCCGTTCCTGCACCCTTTTTTCAAGCTCCTCATTAAGCTTTCTTATCTCTTCTTCGTTCCTTTTTCTTTCCGTTATATCCTGAACGCCTCCTACGATGTGAACGATTTTACCGGAACTGTCCCGCTCCGCAACTCCCAGGTTCCTGACCCATATCCTGTTACCTTTTGCGGTAATTATCCGGAGTTCTTCATCATAAGGCTTCCCTTCCTGTATGCACTCATTCCATACCTTGAGGATCCTGCTTCTGTGTTCCGGAGCATAAAAATTGATTGCCTCCTCCACCGAAGGAGAATAATCGGGAGGAACCTCATGAATGGCATTAACCTGTTCGGACCATATTACCTTTTCATCTGAAAGCCTCGCCATCCAGCCTCCTGTCTTTGCAAGCGAACCGGCCATCCGCAGCAGGAACTCGTTCTGGCTGAGCTTTGCCAGGTCCCTCTTTCTTCTGGTAATGTCACGGGCAACGACCTGGATAGCGGGTTTCCTTTTATATGTAAAAGATGAAGCCGCCACCTCTACATCTATAACGGTACCATCAAACTTCATCATTTTTTCCTCGATAACCGGAACGTTTCCTCCCTTTAGTACGATCTCAATTCTCTCTCTTATTAGATCGTGAAAATCTTCCCGGAAGAAGTCATACGGGTTTCTGCCCAGCACCTCTCCTGCATCCGCAGCTCCAAAAAGTCTCACCGCCGCCGGGTTGCAAAACACTATCCGGTTGTCCTGGTTGATCCATATGGCATCCTGGGATATCTCAACGAGCGACCGGTACTGCTCCTCGCTTTCGGCCAGCTTCATTTCGGTTATCTTTTTTTCTGTTACATCATCGACCAGTGACAGTATCGAGGCCATCTCGCCGTCCCGGTCCACCAAAACCGAAATATACCATACGCAGTAAAGAAGCTCGCCATTTTTTGTATAATTACGAAGCGGCAAAACTGCTCCTCTTTCCTTACCCCCGATAATCCGGCTCATCGTCTTGTCTGCCGCTTCCCTGTCATCTTCATGAACAAAATGCCATTCGTCCGACCGCTTGCCGGCCAACTCTGAAAGCTTCCAGCCGAACATCTGTTCTGCCTGCCAGGACCATTTCCTTACCCGGAACTCATTGTCCCATTCCACCATGGCAAGGGGAGAATTTTCTATATGATACCGGAGCTGCCTGTTAGCAATATAGGCCTTATCTTTTGCTTTTTCATTTGCTTGATCTATTGCCTCTATTGAGCGGAGAAAATGGAGTGAGAGGATCACAAAACCTATAACCAGGAAGGCTGTAACCAGGTGAATGTCATCGGCAAGCACAAGCATTTCCATCCTGTCTACCAGCAGCAGGATCCATACAAGTACAACGGGCAGCAGCAGCGCCATGGGGATAAGCCTGCGTGCAATATACCCCCCCATCCCTGTGGAGGATAGCACTGCCATTATCCCCGAGCGGGGATATGCGACCATAATACCTGCACCGGCAAAAAGGAAAAGCAAAACAACAGGCAGCGGAGGGCCCGGATAACCGGGAAAAACATGGGGGGTGCCGTATATATCGCAAACAACGGGCACCAGGCTGAACAGAACAACTATAAGTGCAAGCACCTGCGATATATTGACCAGTTTTTCCTTTCTGGTGGCTAATAAAATCAGCGAGCCTGCGGAAACGAATAGGAGGATTGCTGAATCGGGACTCATCCGGTCATGCCAGTAACCTGTTCCGGCAATATAGTGAAGCAGGACGATCAAACTGAAAATCATGATCATAACAGCCAGTATGCCGGAAATCAGCTGCCTGTAGGGGATCTCACTTTTATGGAAAATATAGAGGGAGCAACCTGTTAAAAAAAAACCTGACGCTGTTCCCAAAGGGATGGCAACAAAACCAAAGAAAAGCCCCTTAAGCAAATCTATATCGAAGATCCACCCTGCCAGTATGATCAATGAAGCCCCGGTTACAATTAGCGATGCATAAACCGAGACACTTCTCAGCATCATGTTCAGTTGCCGTTTTAACCCGGGCCTGATAAATTTATCTTCAAACTTTTTCAATTCTAAAGGATTTTATTTACCGGCTTCTGTATTAAAAATAACAAATAAATTCCATCTTTCAATTAAAAGATCAGGATATAGATCATTTGTTGATAATATAGGGTGCAGGAGGGATATGGCAGTCAGGAAAAGATGAAGGAACGGGCCCTGTCAATTTCTTTATCTGTAATAGTATGGCCCCTTCCGGGGAAAATGTCGAGCATTACCTCTGCCCCCATACTGTCAAGCTGCTTTTGTGTCTCTTCCGAACGGTACATGGGGATATGAGGGTCATTGTCACCATTGCTGATGTAGATCTTTGTCCCCTTTAAATTGCCATTGTAGTTTTCAGCATATATCCTCTCCCCGATCAGTCCCCCGGTAAACACACCAACTCCCCCGTACCGGGTGGCAAACCGGGCGGCAACTTCCGCCGAAAGGCAGGCTCCCTGGCTAAATCCCATAATGTAAATATCCTTTTTGTCTATGTACCGGGATATATCTTCAAGCAGCCTGCTGATATAGTCTACAGCACTGCTCAGCCAGGGTTCGTTTTGGGCAACCGGGGTCATGAAGCTGTAAGGATACCATTGGGAACCGGTTGCCTGGGGTGCGGCAACATACCAGGTCTTATCGGCAAAGAAACCGGCAAGCGAAAGGATATCTTCAGAGCTTGCACCCCGGCCGTGAAGAAGTATCAGTGCTTTGGAGGCTTGCGGCAGACTGCTGCCCGATTCTTTGATATCGTATCTGTGCATAGAGTTTTGAATTGTTTTCCTGATTCCTGTTCCCTGTTCCCGGTTTCCTCTTTACTCTTTTCTGTTCCCTGTTTCCGTAACCGTTTCCCTGCCTGGCCCCGGCCGGCATCGGCAGGGGGGATCGCCGGGGGCAGATCCGGATGCAGCTAATCCCTGGATTTATCGATATCCAGGCTAACCGGTTCCAGGTTTCCGGTTTCCTCTTTTCTGTTCCCTGTCCGGTCGCCGGCCGGGGTGATCGCTGATGGCAGGTCCGGATGCAGCTAATCCCTGAATTTATCGATATCCAGGCTTACAGGTTCCAGGTTTTTCTCTATTTGCTCCCTCTTGCTCTCATGCCAGGGAGCAAGCTTTAGCGATTCGCCAAGGCGGGCGGCGTCCTCATCAATATCCATCCCCGGCGGTAATGTGGCAACCTCAAACAGCACTCCGCCCGGTTCCCGGAAGTAGATTGAATGAAAATACTGCCTGTCGATTACCGGGGTAACATGCACACGCATTTCGATAAGTTTTTCCCTTATTTCCAGCTGGGATGCATCATCATGTGTTGCAAATGCCACGTGATGGACCGAGCCGCTGCCCTGCCGGCCGGTTCCCGATCCGTCTGCAACCACGTCTACCAGGGCTCCCGGTTTGCCGTTTGGCGAATACCGCCTGCGGCCGTTCTCTTCCTGCACCGGCTTATGATCCAGCAAACCGGTAATAAATCCTTCGGTTCTTTCGAAGTGCTGCTCACAAAGGGTGATGCCGTAAAAGCCGCGGATAGCATATTCCGGTGGAATATTACCACGGGTAAATCCTTCCCTTTCGTCATCACTGCATACTATAAGCTCAATACCCAGTCCGTCATCATCTTCAAGATATATGAATTCCTCGTCAAACCTTTTCGAATGGTTGCTCCGGGATACGCCGAATTTATCAAGCCTTTTCAACCAGTAATCGATCGAACCTTCAGGAATGGAGAAGGATGTGACCGTCAGCTGTCCGGTCCCCTTACGCCCCCGTTCCAATCCCCTGTAAGGGAAGAAAGTCATCAGCGTGCCGGGCGATCCCAGGTAGTCGCCATAATAGAGGTGGTAAACATCGGGTGCATCGAAATTCACTGTCTTTTTGACCATCCTCATTCCCAGTATCCCCGCGTAGAAATCGACATTTTTCTGTGCATCTGACGACAGGGCGGTCACATGGTGGAGTCCAAGTATCTTGCTGCTATTGTTATCTTTTTTCATTGTCTGCCTCTTAATTTGGTATACATTAAACGATAGTGCCCGGGAATGAAAAAGAGGCTGGCAGTTGGGGGAAGTAAACTGTTTTTACAGGAGCAATGCTGTTCTGTATTTTAAATTTTCACAAACAGCGACCTTCTTAACTGTTTTACAAGGTTCCTTGTACGGTGCCCTTTCCCTTCAGTATCCTCCACAAGCAATATATCACCGCCTCCGAATTTCCTTTTATCCCCACGGCTGGTGGTTATCTCGATTTCACCGTCCAGCAGGATCACAAATTGTTTTGCAGGCGCATTATGAAAATCCCAGTCGTAATCTGCCTCATTTAGCCTGAACTGAACCGAGCTGACACCAAATTCCCGTGAAATATAACCGGCAATACCCTCATCATCCAGGGGTACTGCTACATCCTCAAAATTGCTTTCACCCAGCTCATCGCTATACAAACGGGTATATATCAACTCCTTTTTCATTTTCCCGGCACATACTTTTATGAACTTTAATATGCGGTTAACAAAAAGATTTGAGATATGTTCACCGACATTCCGAACCGGTAAATGCAGGGAAAAGCGGGTGCCTTGAACAATGGAACATGTGTTGCACTGTTTAAACGGCATCAAATAAAGCTGAGGAAAAAAGATTTAAGGAAGTGAGAATGAGCCTGATGATAAACACCTCAGTTATAGTTCCAGTGAATTCTTATTCAGAAACGGGGATCTCTTATCTTTCAAATTTTCCTGGTCTGGGCCATTGCCTGTTGGGCAAAGGTGCTCCTGTAGCCCTGTCAAACTCATCGGGAGTCCTTACCTCCGGTATAACATCATCTGTCGAATCCATAAACTCCTTCAATACCGTTCGCATCCTTTCCAGCTCGGCGGCAAAGCCCGGATCACCTGCCAGATTGTTAAGCTCAAAAGGATCATTATCGAGGTCATACAGCTCCTCTTCAGGGGTGGGACTTATAAATACATTTTTCTGGTCCGCAGTGAGCCTTCCCTCCTCTTTCAGTTCGACCATTTTGTGAAATGTCATGCTGTATAAGGCATCTGCCGGAGGCGTATTGGGCAGGTCGGGGTAAAAATTCCGTATATACTTGAACCTGCTGTCCCTTACGGCACGGTACATTCTTTCCATATCATGCCAGTGGGCCTGGGCAAATATATAATCCCTTATTTCAGTGGCCGGATCAAGAAGCAGGGCACTGAAGTCTGTACCGGAAAAATTATCGGGTGAAGGTACACCGGCAAGCTTCAGGAGAGTCGGGGCTATATCTACCGCGCTTACCATTGATGGTGTGACGGTGCCGGGGCTGACGGCCGCAGGCCATTGCAAAATAAAGGGTGTTTTGATGCCCCCGTCATACATCGTGGTTTTATCACGGGGAAAAGGTCGGCCGTTGTCGCTGATGAAAAGTATCAGTGTATTTTCTGTCACTCCCTGCTTTTCCAGTTCACCGATAACCTGTCCGATGTAAGAATCCATCCTGGAAATTTCATCATAATAGAGTGCAAAATCCTTTCTCACTATTGGATCGTCAGGCATATAGGGGGGTATTAAGGCGTCTGAAGGATCATGTGGTTCGGGAATGATGTTTTCATAATATGGTCTGTGAGGATCCAATGCCGCAAGCCACAGGAAAAATGGCCTGTCATCCGGCCGTTGGTTGAGGGTCGGGGTCCAAAGGTGACATCCGCTTCCGTCACCGGCCGGCAGGTCAACCTTTTCCTCTCCTGCCGCATCCCGGAAGGCTTTTTCAGATGCAATAAAATCGAACCTTCCGGTCATCGCATCACCCAGGTGCCATTTTCCTGCCTGAGCCGTCCAGTATCCTGCATCCCCCAGCAGTTCAACGAATGTAATCTTATCAGCCGGTACAGGCCAGTGAAGCTGTTCGGCATCGGTCTGGTGCGGATACATGCCGGTGATGATGCTTGCCCTGGAGGGACTGCATGAGCTGGTGGTCAGAAAGGCATTGGTGAATTTTATCCCGTTATCCGCCAGCCGGTCAATATTTGGAGTCCGGATATGCGGATGCCCGTATGCGCCGCAATCATCCCAGTTCATATCATCGGCAATGATCAGGATAATATTGGGCCTTTCCGGGAAAACCTCTTCAGGTTTTTGCTGGCAGGAGGAGGCAAAAAGCAGCACCCCCGGAAGCGACCATTGTGCAATTTTCACCGGGGTCATACCGGTGATAAATTTTGAGGTCCCGGCATTATCAAAATCACGGGTATTACATGTATCCTTAGGCCAAAATTTACTATCATATGAGATCATAATCGTGTTTTTAAAGCATTAGGATTTTTCGTATCGATAATGCCATCGGGCGTTAGTCAATTTTTTCCAGTTTCAGGAGTTGAAAGTGCTTGTTCCTGCACGATCTTGTATGGTTATAGTATCAGATACAAAAGCCATGCAAATAGCAATCCCGTAACAGCAATAATAGTCTCCATTACAGTCCAGGTCTGCAGGGTCTGTTTCTCATCCATGCCCAGATATTTACCCACCAGCCAGAACCCGCTGTCATTGACATGGGAAAGAATAGTGGCCCCGGCTGCTATAGCAATAACCACGAGGGCTTCCTGTGGCGGCGAAGCCTCAAAAACGGGAAGTATGGGACTTATGATGCCGGCAGCGGTTATCATTGCAACCGTGGCAGAACCCTGCGTTACCCGCACAACCGACGCGATGATCCATCCCAGCACAACCGGGTTTATGCTTCCCGAAGCCACTGCTGCTGCCAGAGTGTCGGCAATACCGCTGTCTATCAATATTTGCTTGAGAACCCCGCCGCCGCCTGTAACAAGTATGATGATCCCGGCCGGACCAAGCGAGGCATTGCTTATTTCCTGAAGCTTTTTCTTTTCCACGCCTTTTCTTATACCGAGAAAATACATGGCCAGGAAGGTGGCTATTAAAAGTGCGGAAAAAGGATGTCCTATGAAAATAAGGAACTGGGTCGGAAAGGTATCCGGAATATGTCCGGCATTAACAAGTGCAGAGGTAATTGTGTTTAAAAGTATGAGCACAAGCGGACATCCTATTATCATGATCACCAGCCGGAATGCCGGGTATTTATCCGGAGAAACGGTATTTCCTTCTGTCTGATCGTATACGCCCGACGGTGGAGTTATCTTTACCTTTTCACTTATATAGCGTCCAAAGATGGGTCCGGCAATGATGACCACAGGTATTCCCACAACAAATCCCAAAAGTATGACCCATCCAAGATTTGCCCCCAGAATTTCGGATACTGCTACCGGTCCCGGCGTTGGAGGAATAAAGCTGTGTGTGGCGGCAAGACCGGCGAGCAACGGTATGCCGTACAGCAGCAGTGATTTCTTTGTCTTCCTGGACAGGGCATAAAGTATGGGAACAAGGATAATAAAGGCAACATCAAGGAATACCGGGATGGCAATTATAAATCCGGTTATGCTGAGTGCCCATGGAGCCTTTTCCTCGCCAAACTTGTTTATAAGGAAAAGGGCCAGCGCCTCCGCGCCCCCGGAATATTCAAGGATTTTTCCAAATATTGCTCCCAGGCCGATAACCACGGCAATAAATCCCAATGTTCCGCCCATGCCCGTCTGGATGCTCTGGATTATTGAAACCGGAGTCATCCCGGCCAGATAGCCGGTAATAATACTTACCAGTATCAGGGAGATGAAGGCATGAATCTTCAATTTCAGAACAAGGAACAAGAGGGACGCAACAGCAGTAACGATTATCAGTACCAGTATTATTGGATCCATAATATCAGGTTTGTTTAATCCATAAATATAAGACTCATTTTTGATTCACTAAAAGTTCCTGTAAAAAATTCGCTAATTACCCACCTCAAAGAAAAGTGGATGTAATTCCGGTTTTTGCTTTACACCGCCTTTTTTGAATACACAGATCCTCATTCAAAGCCCCACATGGACATTACTTCGCCCGGAAGATGCGGGTTGTTAAAAAGAACTAAGCGCTTCTGCCATACCGTGCGGCAAAAATGCTTGTAATAAATATCTGCCATGCATGGAACAGCATAAGGGGCACCAGGACAAGGCCGGCTGCATGGAAACCGGCAAACAGGACACTTGAAAAGACTGTGCCGTGCACCAGCGATTTGTTGGATCCGCAAAAAAGGGCTGTTATCCTGTCTTCCCTGTTTAACCCCAATATCGATGAAACTCCGTAAATCAATCCGTAAACCAGGTGGAACAGCCCAATGACAATAATTACAAGAAGTCCCAGATCAATGAAATGCAGTGATCCGAAAACATCTTCATTGAATGAATTTGCAAAGCTTATAAAGATTATCAGCAGGATAACGGATTTGTCAAACCTGGCGAGTTCCCTTAAATGCTTCATGGCAAAGGAATAGAGCATCCTTCGCATTGCCAGTCCGACGATAACCGGTAATATGATGCTTATGAAAAGCCTGAAATATATCACAGTGAAGTCATACCCCCCGTCTGCATGCTGCAAAAAAAGCCCCATCCATAAAGGAGTAATAATGACTCCTGCCAGACCCGATACACTTGCGTTAAAAATTGCTGCAGGGATATTACCTTTCCCGATCGATACCATCACCACCGACGAAGAGACTGTTGAGGGAACAGCTGCCATAAAAAAAAGACCGAGCCAGAGTATTTCATGCTCCTCAGTCTTGATAAAGGGATGAAATATCATGACTATCAGTGGAAACAACAGGAAGGTGGCAGACTGGACCAATAGATGAAGGCGCCAGTTTGTTAATCCCAGCATGATCTTTTCAGTACTCAGCCTGATCGCGTAAAAGAAAAAAATCAGGAAAATGCCTGCTGTGCTGATATGGCCGAGAATCACGCCGCCCTGCCCCCTGACCGGGTGTGGAAAAAAGTATGCAAGTATAACTACGGCAATGATCGCCAGAACAAATTTATCCAGTTTCACCGGCAGAACAGCTTTTATTTATCCCGCCCGGAAGTTTGCAGACGCAGGCAGGTTTGATATTGACAGGGTAAGCAGTCAGTTGATTACAATGATCCTGCTTCCGGAAAGGCAAATATACATGAATTTTCCATCAGTTGAAAAACCTACATATAGCAATGTATTGCATGGAAAATCGACCTTCAGGTCAAATTTATTTCAGCTAAATTACACACACACGGATTAAAAAATTTTATGGTAAAGCGAAGCGGTTCCTCCTGTCCGTCAAAATTTTGTAACTTCTCCACGAAATTTTGACTCTTGTTTTTACAGGTGAAATCTAAATTATTTGCCCAACATTCCATTACCATGTTAAAAAAGGCAGATATCATCGGATTGTTCCTGAAATTCTCCCTTTCCTGTCTATAATCCCGCAGGAGGCAGCACTTCATCATAAACATCCAGGTCCTCCTTGCTGAAAAGAACAATACGTACAGTCTTAACGTGCCGTAATTGCGGGATCATCTCCATGATCGCACTTATGGCCACTCTCGCAGCCTTTTCCACCGGGTAGCCGAAAGCTCCTGTGGATATCGCGGGAAAAGCAATTGATCCGGCCTTTTTTTCATCAGCCAGTTTAAGTGCATTCCTGTAACAGTTCATCAATAATTCATCCTCAGGCTTATCCTGACCATATACCGGCCCCAGGCAATGAATCACATAATCATTCGGCAGCTTGTGAGCGCCTGTTATAACAGCCTCACCCGGCTTTATGGGTGCAAGCGGCCTGCACTCTTCCTCGAGTCCGGGTCCGGCAGCCTTATGGATTGCTCCGGCCACCCCTCCCCCCGGCCTGAGCCAGGCATTGGCAGCATTGACCACAGCCTGCATATCTGACTGCATTGAAATATTTCCCTGTACTGCTTCTAATTTAATACCCGATATTGATTTTTCCATGACCTGTCCTCCATAGTTCTTTAAAAGTTTTATATTTTAGCTGACCTGAAACCGGATTTATTAAGGAATACCGCCCTTATTAACAAATATAGCGATTTAAAGTAACAAAATCAGGGTTTGGGTATCTGCTGTTGCCATGCAACCCCCATGAACCCAGACAGACAAGAATAAGAGGAACAACCAGGGTGCAGTGAATTTAATTCGAATCACATCCTCTCTCAGTTGGTAGTTTTACACGATGATTAAAATAAATGCAAAATAATTCCATATAATAACCTTTTAATACTGCAATAATATGAAAGCACTGGTGCTTGAAAACTATATGGACCTTAAATACAGGGATGTCCCCGATCCCGTTTTAGAATCTGATGAAGTGCTGGTTGAGGTAAAAGCCTCAGGAATTTGCGGAAGCGATATACACGGTATGGATGGCAGCACGGGAAGAAGGATACCTCCGGTAATCATGGGACATGAAGCAAGCGGGATCATAAAGGAAACAGGCAAAGATGTTAAAGGCTGGAAAACCGGCGAGAGGGTTACCTTTGATTCGACTATTTATCCGCTGGATGACTGGTTTACAAGAAAGGGTATGTATAATCTGAGTGACGGCAGGATGGTCCTGGGTGTTTCGGCAAAAGAGTTCAGGCGCGACGGGGCTTATGCCCAATATGTTGCCGTCCCTCAACATATTCTGTACAGGATCCCTGAAAATGTGAGCTTCACAAGGGCCGCCATGGTAGAGCCGGCAGCCGTGGCACTTCACTCCATAAATCTAACACCGGTTGCAGTGAATGATACAGCTGTGGTTGTTGGCGCCGGAATGATAGGGCTTTTTGTTGTTCAGCTGCTGAAGCTATCCGGATGCACAAGGGTTGTTGCCGTTGATATTGACGATGATAGACTTGCACTGGCACAACAGCTCGGTGCCTCACTCATGCTTAACCCTGGCGAAAAAGATGTTGCCCTGGAGGTCATGGAAATAACTGAAGGACGGGGTGGTGATATTGCATTCGATGCCGTGGGCAACGATCCGGCTATAAACACTGCACTCGGTTCACTAAGAAAAGGCGGCACTCTTACATTGATAGGCAACCTCAAGCCGGCTGTTGAAATCCCCTTGCAGGCAGTAGTTACCAGGCAAATCCGCCTGCAGGGCTCATGCGCCATTAACGGAGAATATCAAGCCATTCTTGACCTTATGGAAGGCGGACTTATCAATACAGATATAATACTTAGTGCCGAAGCCCCTCTTGCCGAAGGGGCGGATTGGTTCAGGCGGCTTTACAATAAAGAGAAGGGCCTCCTGAAAGTTGTTCTTTTACCCTGAAGCCGGATTTCAGCAGCAGGACAGAAAATGCAGCTTTATGACATTTGTCGGCACCATTCCGGATGAATTATAATAAATTTAATATCAGTATTAGTATTAGTATAACAGACCAATAATCCAAAATAACTATTTTATGAACCGGAAACTTCTTACAGGAATAATAGGATGCGGGAAAGTAGCACACCTTCATGCCAGGGCATTGATAAATGCAGAAAACTCAGAGTTCAGGGCTGTATTCAGCAGGTCTGCAGAAAAAGGAAGCCGGTTCGCCGCCGGTTATGATGTCAGCTCATATACTTCAGTTGAGGAAATGATCCACAGGGAAAAGCTGGATGTTGTGGTTGTTTGCACACCACACCCCTTTCACAGGGAACCGGCAATCAAGGCGATGGATGCAGGTGCACACGTACTGGTAGAAAAACCCCTTGCCTCCACCCTGCAGGATTGTGACGAGATGATCGCTGCATCTGTCAGAACCGGCAAGACCCTTGGAGTTGTAAGTCAAAGAAGGTTCTACTCACCGTGCATACGAATGCATGAAGCAATTTCCCAGGGCAGGATCGGTACTCCCGCCCTGGGAACTGTTCTCATGCTCGGATGGAGGGATCAGGATTATTACCGCAGTGATGAATGGAGGGGAACATGGGAGTTTGAGGGTGGTGGTGTACTGGTAAATCAGGCCCCGCATCAGCTCGATTTGCTGCAATGGTTTATGGGCGGTGAGATCGAAGAGCTTTACGGTATAAGGAAAAATATAAACCACCCCTATATCGAGGTTGAAGACACCGCCGTTGCAGTACTCCGTTTCAGCAATGGCGGAGTTGGAAATATTGTGGTCAGCAATTCCCAGAAGCCCGGGATATTCGGCAAAGTACATATTCACGGGTCAAACGGGGCATCCCTCGGTGTTCAGACTGATGGCGGGGCCATGTTTATTGCAGGAATGTCGGGTATACTTGAACCTCCAGTAAATGACCTGTGGACAATACCCGGCCAGGAAAAGATGCTTGATGCCTGGGTAAAGGAGGATTCTGATGAATTCACAAGCATTGATGCCACTGAATACTACATCAGAAAGCAAAATGAGGAATTTATCGATGCAGTGATCAATGGAAGGGATCCCCTGGTTACTGCAATGGAGGGCAGGAAAACAGTTGAGATATTTACTGCAATCTACAGGTCACAGCGTGACAATATTCCTGTAAAGTGGCCACTTAATCCTGAAACCAGCCGGAATGACATGGATGGAAGAATGGCTTCCGATATTTAACAACCCCTGACTGAACCACCCTGATCTCACTTAACACCTCCGGTTATTCCGAACAGACGGTCTTTCGGGCAAAGCCCCGCCAGTTATTATAAGATATATTAACTTCTTCCATAGAGTTTTTATGTTTTTAACCTAACTTTACTATAAGGTTTTTTGTTTATTCATTCCGAATAAAGATTAAACCATAATGGTATGAAATTTGAAATTCTTTTTGCTGTGAAATTGTAGTTAAATGATAAAAACATCACCCATGAATGATAAATATTCCGATCGTAGCGGACTTGTTCTTGTTTCAGATGTTTTTCCCGATAATATTATTGTCCTCCCTCTTGAAAACAAACCTGTTTTTCCCGGATTAACCATCCCTATTGCCTTCAATAACAGAGATATGGCAGAGAAGGTCGAGTTTTCCTTCAAGCATAACAACAAATTCATAGGTGTCTCTCTCGCAAAAAATATCAATCCCGAAAATATGCTTGAATCGGAAAGATATACCACCGGCACTCTTTTGAAGGTCCTGAAAATAATGCACAGGGAAGAGGACGGTATTCAGTTCATGGCACAGGCAGTGACACGCTTTCAGAAAATAAAGGATGTAACAAGAGCCGATCAGCCATTCTGGCAAGTAAAATATGTCTATGAAGAAAAAGAGCCTCCTTCCCAGGAACTTAAAGCTTACACCCTTGCCGTTATAAATTCTGTAAAGGAACTGATCCAGCTTAACCCCATGTTCCAGGAACAGATCAAACTGGCACTTTCGCAGGTTGGCATGGAAAAACCCGGATTACTAATGGATCTTGTTGCTGCATTCCTTACAGCAGATGGCCATCGTATGCAGGAGGTACTTGAGGCTGTCGACCTTTTCGAACGCAGCAACAAACTATTGGTATTGCTGAAGGAAGAGATTGAACTGAGCCAGTTGCAGCAGGATATCCAGAAACAGATCGAAGAAAAAATATCAAAACAGCAGCGGGAATTCTTCCTCAGGGAGCAATTAAAGGTAATAAAAAAGGAACTTGGCCTTGAAAAAGAGGGAAAGGCTGCCGAGATTGAAGCCATTGAAAACAAAATAAAACACCTGAATCCGACAGAAGAAGCCTCAAAGGTTATTAAGGAAGAGATGGAAAAGATGAAAACCCTTGAAAGTGCTTCCCCCGAATTCCAGGTTACCCGCTCTTATCTGAACTGGCTGACCGATCTCCCCTGGGGCATCTATTCGGAGGAAAACTATGACCTTGTAGAGGCTGCCAGGATACTGAACGAGCAGCATTACGGACTGGATGATGTGAAGCAAAGAATACTTGAATTCATAAGCACAATTATAAAGCGCGGGAAGGTATCGGGCAGTATAATTTGCCTTGTTGGCCCTCCCGGAGTTGGAAAAACCTCAATAGGAAAATCAATTGCCGATTCCCTCGGCCGTAAGTTTTACCGTTTTTCACTCGGAGGAATGCGCGATGAAGCAGAGATAAAAGGACATCGCCGTACATATATAGGGGCAATGCCAGGGAAATTTGTACAAAGCCTTAAGCGGACCGAAGTTTCCAATCCGGTAATAATGCTTGATGAAATAGATAAGGTCGGGGTCAGCTTCCATGGAGATCCTGCATCTGCACTTCTGGAGGTACTGGATCCGGAGCAGAATACACAATTCCTGGATCACTACCTGGATGTGCGATTTGACCTGTCAAATATCCTTTTTGTAACTACGGCCAATGTGCTGGATACCATCCCCCGCCCGTTGCTGGACAGGATGGAAATAATAAAGCTTTCGGGATATATCCTTGAAGAAAAGATCGAAATAGCCAAACGTTTCCTTATCCCCAAACAGCGAACCGAACATGGACTTAAAGCATCAGAAATTAATATTACCGATAAGGCACTTGAAAAGATTGCCGACGGTTATGCCCGCGAAGCGGGAGTAAGGAGCATGGAGAATCATATAAAAAAAATAATGAGGAAGGTGACCCTTGAACAGGCAAAAAAAGATTCTGGAAAAATAACCATTTCCCCCAGAAACCTGACAGAATTTATCGGACAGCCTGTTTTCACTACCGAGGAACTGTATAAAAAACCGATTCCAGGTGTAACCCTTGGACTGGCCTGGACACCCCTTGGAGGGGCTACCATCTACATAGAGGCATCTGCCATAAAATCCAGGTCCGGCAGCCTGAAGCATACCGGGCAGCTGGGGAAAGTGATGCAGGAATCGGTTGATATTGCATATTCCTATGTACAGTCATTTAGCAATGATGATGATTATTACAGGGATTTTTTTGATAATCATCGGATCCATCTTCATGTGCCTGCCGGGGCCACACCTAAAGACGGACCTTCAGCCGGAATAACCATGGCTCTTGCCCTTTATTCACTGGCAAAAAACAAGCCGGTTAAAAGCGGGCTGGGAATGACCGGTGAGCTAACACTTACAGGCAGGGTCCTGCCGGTCGGAGGAATTAAGGAAAAGACCATTGCAGCCCGAAGGGTCAAGGTTTTCGATCTGATTTTCCCCAGGGACAACAAAAAAGATTTTGACGAACTTCCCGGTTACCTGAAAAAGGATGTAAAAGCCCATTTTATCGATTATTTCGACGAGGTTCTTAAAATCGCCTGGTCCTGAACGGTCAACAAACTTAAAGAGCATCGCTGCCCATCAGTTAGTATGTTTATATGGAATGGTAAGGTCGATTTGAATAAAAATTGTATTTTTGATCTACAGAAGTTAATAAATTCCATATACCATATGAACTCAAAACTGATAATCAAACTGTCTATCCTCTTTTTATTATTCAGTGCCAACATGTCCGCACAGGAGGATCTGGATGTTATCCGGACAAGGAACAACTACTGGCTTTACTATACCGACGCCCCGAATTCATTATACAGCCATATTACACAGCAGGCATACATGATGCTGGAGGACAGGAATAATGAGGTTTCCCTGATAAATACGCTGGAGGGATGGAAGGAAAGGCAAAAGCAGATAAGAGAAACCCTGTACGAAATTGTGGGCCCCTTTCCTGAAAGAACGCCACTTAATGCAGAGATTACCAGAACTATTGAAAAAGACGGTTTCAGGGTTGAGCATATCATTTACGAATCCCAGCCGGGCTTTTATGTTACATCCTCAATGTATATTCCCTACAGGACAGCTCGTGAAAAAAAGCCCACCATAATTTACTGCAGCGGACATGCTGCACAGGGATACAGAAGCGATACTTACCAGCACAAGATCATCAATCTTGTAAAAAAAGGTTTTGTTGTTTTTGCCTTTGATCCCGTGGGTCAGGGTGAGAGACTGGAGTATTATGATCCTGATACCGGGAGATCAATCGTAGGCGGTCCGACAAGAGAACATTCATATCCTGGCGCCCAGGCATTTATTGCCGGCAGCTCCCAGGCAAGGCACATGATCTGGGACGGGATCAGGGCTGTTGATTACCTTCTTACCAGGGATGAGGTAGATCCCGAAAGGATAGGCATTACCGGGAGGTCCGGAGGCGGTACACAGTCTTCATACATAGCAGCCATGGATGACCGGATCTATGCTGCAGCACCTGAAGCATATATTACCAGTTTTACCCGGCTGCTTCAATCCATTGGTCCCCAGGATGCCGAACAAAATTTCTTCAATGGCATCATGCATGGGATAGATCATGCAGATCTGCTGGCTGTCCGTGCTCCAAAACCGACGCTTATAGTAGCCACAACCAACGATTTTTTCAGCATCCAGGGAGCAAGGGAAACCAAAAAAGAGGTTTCCCGGGTATTCACTGCATATGGCAAGCCAGATAATTTGGGGATGGTAGAAGATATCGGACCTCATGCATCTACCCCGGATAACAGGAAAGCTATGTATGCATTTTTCCAGAAACATCTCAATAATCCAGGTAGTCCGGCTGACAGGGATGTTGAAATTCCAACCCAGGAAGAGCTGATGGTTACGCCCACAGGCCAGATATCCACCTCATTTGAAGTTGAAACTGTGTTCAGCATCAACCGCAGGCAGTCTGAAGAACTTCTTTCACAACTTGATGATTCCAGGAAGGACATGGGAAACCACCTTCCTGAAGTGGTCAGATCAGCAAAAAGATTGTCAGGATATAAGGAACCCGGCGATAATAATAATGAACCTGTTTTTACAGGCCAGGTTGCAAGGGATGGCTATCTTATTGACAAACATTTCATTGAAGGGGAAGGCGATTATGTAATTCCCTACCTGTTGATGATACCTGAACAGCCAAATTCAAAACTGATCATTTACCTTCATCCTTCCGGCAAGTCTGCCGCAGCTGAAGAGGGTGGAGAGATTGAGTGGTTTGTCAACCGCGGATACACTGTTCTCGCTCCCGATATTGTCGGCACAGGCGAAACCGGACCGGGAGTTTTCAGGGGCGATTCGTATATTGACGGAATATCTTACAACGTCTGGTTTGCTTCAGTACTCATTGGCCGGAGTATTACGGGAATCCGTGCAGGTGATATCGTCAGACTGGCGCGTCTGGCGGCTGAAAAAGCAGGGACCAGTGAAGTATATGCACTGGCAAGAGGTGAACTGGCGCCTGAACTGCTTCATGCTGCAGCATTTGAATCATCCCTGTCAAGGATAGCGCTTATCGGGCCATACTCATCCTATGGTTCAATAGTTCTGAACAGGATGTATGATCCTTTACTTATCCACGGATCAGTGCCGGGTGCACTTGAAGAGTACGATCTGCCTGATCTTGCAGGAACCCTTGCCCCAAGAAGGCTGCTGCTGGCAAATGTTGTAGATGCTGCGGCAGAAACCAATGACCAGGCAGAAATTGACAAAGATCTTTCCATAGTAAGAAATATCTACAGATTCAGAAATGGTTCACGTTCATTGCTGATCAGGACAGGCGATAACCTTGAAGACTTTTTCAACGAATGGTTGAAATAACAGAAAGGTAGCTGAGAAAATTTTCCTGTATATTTCTTCTGTAAAAACAAGAGTCAAAATTTCGTGAAAAAGTTACAAAATTTTGACTGACAGAAGGAACCGCTTCGCTTTAACATTAATTTTTTTCATGCGTCTGTGTGTAATTTTACGCA
>SLGC01000408.1 GCA_007123885.1 Bacteroidales bacterium
CAAAGCACGTATGCACATCCTGCCATGCCTGCTATCCAGGCAGCACGAGATTGGGAAGCCGGTATAACAAGGAGTAGTGCAATTATAATCCCGTAGCTGAGATATATGATAGCTTTTTGAAGGTAGAAGGCCTTATCATAGAACTTAACCTGCCATTTCCATAACTTCAAGTTTATTTCCAATTTTCTGGTTTCCTAAATTTGTACAAAATAATAATTGGATTCTCATCGTCAAGACCAGATTCAATTTTTTCTAAAAAATCAATCTTTTGACCCTTGAATTCGAAAGGATAAATTATATTTATAAAACCATCATTGGTTACTCCAATTGGATTTATCCATTTATTATTATTGTCATAAATTAAGTCTTTGAACATTAACTTCATACCAGTTTTTAAGTTATATAAAATTCTGTAGTTGTCATCTGGGTTATCATTTCTAAGGCCGGCCGCGAATTCTATTAACATAAGGTTATTTGAAACATGAACAGGTCTTATTATTGATCGATTTTTATCCTCATAAATTCTTTTTAAAATTGTTACATCATCTAACTCTGATAAGTGCTGTCTTTTTATTTGTTTTTTGCCAAAATCTAAATAAACGAACGGTTTAGCATGAAGATCATTTTTTTCTATTAAAAAGATAGTATCATTAGAAAACCAATTTAAATAGATTCCTTTATCAGAATTTGAGAAGTAATTATATTTTGTAACTACAGTTTTTCCAATATTTATTTCTGTATTATTAAAGAATTGTGTATTCAAAATATTTAATTCTGCATTAAAAGTTATAAGATCAAATGGTAATTCACCATAATCCGGGTGTATGTTATATACACCATGGCTGAATCCGATTATCGTATCCTTATTAATAAATTCAAGAGATTTAAACTTTAATCCTAAATTTATTTCATCAATATAATCCCCGTTTATAGTATAGAAAATTATTTTTCTATTGCTGCTACAATAGATTATAAACGTTTGTGTATCTTCGTGAAAAGCTATATCCTGAGGTTGTAGCCATTCTCCTGGACCTCTTCCCTGACTTCCTATTATTCTGATGAAATTTCCATTTCTATCAAAGCAGAATACCGATCTGGCACTTAAAAGATCAAGAATAAAAATTTTGTCTTGAGTAATAATTAGCTTATGGATTTGACCTATTAATCCATCTGCAATAGTTTCTAGCTTAATGATTTGATAATCCTCAACTATATCAAAAAAGCTGTACACATTATCTGGCAAACCATCGATTTTAATTGTGTTGATATAATATCTCGGAATATTGCTATCAGAACAAGAAAAGAAAACAATAATCATTAAAAAGAATAATCTGTTTTTCATCTTTTGCGTTTTTTTATTCAAGGTATAAATAGAACCCCTTTAAATTAGGGACAACTATTTATACCTTGAAAAATTATCTTTCATTTACGAATATGGTACGCAATCACAGTAGACTGCTTCTAGCTTGGCGTTAAGTCCGCAGCATGCATAATAACCAGATTCACATGTCACACTGCAACTTAATGAGACTCCTAATACTGTCGCTGAATAACTGCACGAAGTTGATCCGGTGCCGCCCGCAGCGCAACTACTGCCACTCTCCTCATCCGCCTGTGCCATCACTGAAATATCCGCCAGGGAGACATCCATATTGTAATCATTTTGCGCCAGATGCACGTTAATAATCGAACCGGCTGCAAATAAGCAGATTGTTAATGTAATAATTATTTTCTTTTTCATGATATTGAAATTTACATTTTGAAAAACTTTGTCTTATTTTTATCATGAGATTTCATGGTGAAAATCTATCGATGCATACCGGAATTAAAGGATGGGCATTCGATTGATTCACTTTGGAACAGGATATACCCGTTCATCTATTAATTGTCTCCTGGCATAATTCACCTCCTTTCTTTTTAGAAAGGGAGCCGGAAGAGGAAGCCAAAGTGTTGTAAGGCATTGTGAGCTTCCTCTTCTTTTTCCCATTTATTTAGTAATATATTTCATTTAATTATCTTTTAATCATTCGTTTAATCCTGGTCATTGGCTACGGAAAAACTCTGTGTTGATGCTCGGTCCAATGCTCGTGTTCTTCTATTAGCCTCGCCATTTCATTTATCATCTCCCGGGTGGCGGAGGATTCTATTTTAACCGGACTTTTTATTACTTCTTTGGCCGTTTGTCTTGCCTTCTCACACTGCCCTGACTCATGGTAGAGCTTTGCAAGAAGGTACCGGGGAAACAACATGACGGGCATCATAAGTGAACTTTCTATATAGGCGGCCTCTGCTGCCTTGTAATTTCCCAGTGCCTTAAGGCCGTCACCAATAGCATTCGAGAGTATATGGCTGTTGTAATATCTTGAGGCAAGCTCCAGCACCTCAATGCTTCTTTGATGCCGCCCTTCCATGCTCAGGGCTTTGCCATACATCTGCAAAAACAAACCATTCCGTGATAACATCGGAAATGCTTTTTCATACTCAATAACCGAGGCATTATAAGATTTGAAGGTGTACAGCTTTTCAGCGTTTCTCCATGTTTTAAGAGCATCATAATGATTTGCCCTTTCGGGAACAAAACGGGCGGTCAGAGCCATCAAGACTACTGATACAAGCAATCCCGGCCAAAGCGATGGTAGGTTCTTTCCTGGCCCGATCAATATGGCTGTTTTGGAAAAGCCTCCAAGTATAGCCGTGACAATGACAAGTTGCAGTATAAAAGAGCTTATATCAAAAGGGTAGGAGAAAAGGGCAAATACCAGGATAGAAATCAAAGTTCCTTCTAGGGCAGCGCGTGTTGATATGGTTGTATTCCCCGAAAGGAAAGTTTTGGTAAAGCTTCCACTTTCTTTTCCATCCGTAGAGTTCCCTGCAATAAGATGAGGTTTATAGGTCTTTGAAAAGCGACTTTTTAGTCCACCTAGCACAGTAGCTGGGGATTTGCCCCCAGTAGCAGGTCTTGCAGAACCTCGGTAAAAGATGAAATACAGTATGCCCGCTGCAAGCAGTATCCCGACCAGACCTTTTTCCAGCCAAAGACCAAGCAGCTCGTTAAAGGGCGCCTGCGGGGAACCCGCTACCATAACTTGGGCATCGGTACCTTTGCCGGATTCAAACCACCTTGCCTGGCCAGGCATGTAGAGGGCATTGAATGAACCGGTGCCATGACCAAGTAGCGGTTTTTCTTTTATCAGCTCCCATGTAACCTGCCACATCAGCAGTCTGCCGCTGGCAGAGCCCTGCTTGAGAAAGTATAAACCCATCCCGGTAGAAAGTAGCAGGATGAAAGAGAAAGTTACAACCGCTAAACGGGGGAAAAGTGTCATCCTTCTAAAAAAGCCGGTGACCTTGTAACGGTAACCCGCCAAACCGGGGTGTTTCCAAAGCACGTATGCACATCCTGCCATGCCTGCTATCCAGGCAGCACGAGATTGGGAAGCCGGTATAACAAGGAGTAGTGCAATTATAATCCCGTAGCTGAGATATATGATAGCTTTTTGAA
>SLGC01000306.1 GCA_007123885.1 Bacteroidales bacterium
CCGGGCTGCACAACCAGTTTCCTGTAGCTGTTCCATATACCAAACTCATCGCTTACGGCGATCAGGTTCATTATCACACACACATCAACAGTGAACTCAACCGGCACCTGCTCACGATGAGACAGATGCAGCTTCTTTTTGTCATAACCTGTCATAAGATAGGGATCGGAGGGAATAAAGGCCTGAATATCAATGTCCTTCAACGGGCCTCCCACCCCTGAAGGTTTGCCGAGCTTCCACAGATCATCATAATCACCCAGCCATAAGCCAACCTTTCCGTCATCACTTAACCTGAAATGCTCACTACCACCCTCAAAATCGCTTCTGCATCCTGCTATTGCCACCAGTCCGCGCCAGGGGCAAAAATCCGTCAACCGCCTGTTATGCGTTGAAATTGGCTTTATATTGGCAACATCACCGGAATTGGCTCGCGGCAGGCAATAAAACGTTCCATGAACATTAAATACATCACGTTCTGTTGCCAGCTCCCTGCGCAGTCTCGGGATCCCGATCCCGGCAGGGGAATCGAAAGAAGGATCTCCTTTGGGCAGCCGGAATCTGTTGCCCCAGTGATCATACATTATCACGGAAGCCTTATCGACATGGAATTCGCCGGTTTCGATTTCAGCCTTTTGCTTAATTTCATTATGGAGTGCAGGATCATCAACTTTCACCAGCTGCAGATCCTGATCCATCTCATAATACCCGGCTTCTGAAGCATTTCCATTTTGATCAACTTCCCATGCAGCAAACTGAAGGATCCCCCTGTCCTGTCCGCCGGTATACAATACACCTTCACTTCCGGGTATCCCGGGCCCGGCAGGTGCAATGGCCCTGAACATATCCGGGTCACTCCTGACACCCCCGCCCTTACCATAATGGAAACAGGCTGTTACATAATTGCCGTCTGCATCGGGTATCAGCCTTATCCATTCAGCTTCAATATTATCCGGAAACTGATGATGAATATAACCGTGACCGGGAACGGCCAGATCAGTCAGCCTGACCCATTTTCCCCTGCCATCCGGATCTATCTCAACCCTGAAGGTGATCAGATTATTGTTAAGATTGCTCAAATGAAGCTGCCTGTTGGTAAAGCCCTTGAAAGAATATGGCTCAGATGCTGATCCTTTCCGGATTTTATCATGTACCCAGGGTCCGCCCCAGCCATACGGCCGCCCGTTGTCCTTTAACCTGTCCCATGTTGAAAACCAGAGGTTTGAATGTGACTGATCGGTCAAAGCCCTGCCCTGCCCGAATCTGCTGCGGGCATTATCATCACATCCGAATACAATCTGATCCTGCCAGGGGGCATAATCGGCCGTTATTTTCAGATGGCTTGCTATCGGGCGGGGAGCCGGATGGTAGTCTCCTGAGAAGTTTGCCGGAAACTCATACCACATGCCGTGGTGGTTCATCAAATATTCACCATTTGGTCCGACCTGCCGGATGCGGGGCCACTCCACATGCCACCCGTGCAGGCCTTCATAGCTGTAATCAGCCTTTGGCAACCGGTACGTGGTCCATGTACCTTCATCAAGCAGCATTAACAGCAAAGACCTGTGATCCCAGCCCATACTCCAGACAGGGTCATCTGAGGATTGATTCCCCTGGATACCGCCCGGTCCGGTGACTTCTGTAAACTGGTTGTCATTTATTATCTGCCAGCCCACCGGAGAGAGTTTTCCTCCCCATTCACCGTTCCATGAGGCCAGGCAACCTCCGGGCAGTCTGAAATCGATCAGGCCGTCCCCGCCGACCCCCCCGGTCCCTATCCTTCCATTATTGGATATTACCACCCGACCCTGTCCCGAGTAACCGCCCTTGCCGTGATAACCGGGAAGCCGTGGCCCTCCATCATTACCCCCGGGTGTAATATTGGAATCCAGGTACAGGGTATTTACCCCGAGTGAGTTGACATCCACCTCATACATCCCCTCCTCCATTGTAAAATAATATACTTTCGAAGCAGGGTCGGTGAGATGACGGGCAACAGCTGTGTGCCTGCCGGGCATGATATCGTAAGGGATAACCCTTACCCTCCTGTTTGTATCGATGACATACGGGCCTATAAATAATTGTCCGGATTCCCTGTGGATTAACCTGCCCGCAGGGGTGCCGCCCACCGATTCCTCCCTTTTTATTATCTCCAGGTCAGGCGTAATTTCATACAGGCCGTCATGATTATTCCCCCGGGGATCATGAGGGCTGTATGTTATGGCCCATAAACGGTCTGCCCATGGCACCACGGCGCCTATGCCGCATTCACTGCCATTATTGAACATGGTCAGATGCGGATAACGGCCGCTGATCCTGGCTTTATGAGAGCTTTCGCGGAAGGATGCAAAATTCCCCGTCAGTGGCAGCGCATTGACCAGCAGCCCGCCACCTATCATTAATGAACTATTCCTGAAAAAATCCCTCCTGGACAGAGGTTTCTTACTCTTCATATAATTTAAATTTTTTATCAATGTGAACAAACTTTTTCCTAACGCCGGACAGACATCCCGGCAACCTGCAACATATGGATCATTCACTGACCGTTAACCGGGCTCCGAATGTACAAATACTTATGATAAAATATTAAAATATCAGATATCAACATTGGTCAGGTCAAGATCATCATCCATTTCCTTTTGAAGATCGAGAAGATCATAAAAGAGGCTGATTTTAATATGCCGGTAATCCGGATTACCGGAAAGGTCATTAATTTCCCGGGGATCATTCTCGAGATCGAAAAGCAGGGTCCTGTTTCCTTCTGGATATACAATCAGTTTAAACCCGTCTTTCCTTATCATTCTTTGGAGATGCATGTAGGCGCCATAGATTGCATCGTACCGGGATCCATTATCCGAACCTCTTGCCAGATCCATAATACTATTGAACTGAACATATCGGGGTTTCTCAATTCCTGCAATATCAAGGCTGGAGGCCGTAACATCCTGCAGGTATATATCCGCACTAACTGATTTACCGGCAGGTATATCAGGGCCGCAAACAATAAAAGGCACCCGGATACTATGCTCATACATATTTTGCTTCCCCATCAGTCCGTGTTCCCCCACTGCAAGACCATGGTCGGAAGTAAAGAAGATATAAGTATTATCCGCCTCTCCCGTTCTTTCCAGCTCATCCAGGATTATTCCGATCTGATGATCCATATGGGTTATTATGGCATAATACTCCCGGCGGTTTACCCTGATGGAATATTCGGTTCGTGGAAAAGGGGCCAGCCGCTCATCTCTGAGTGTTCTCGGGGAACCCATTTCATTCTTGTAAGGATAAAGGGGCTGAAAATTTGGTGGCAATGATATATTTTCAAGCGGGTACATATCGACGAACTCCCTGGGTGATTGTCGCGGATCGTGAGGCGCGTTAAAAGAGAGATACATGAAAAATGGTTTATCAGTATCCCGGGTAGCGGCGAAAAATGACAGGGCATCATCAGCAAGCACTTCGCTCCAGTGCCTGCCCCCTTCCCAGAATCCTCCCCACTTTTCATCCCAGGGTTGCCATACCGTATCATTTTCATTTAACGGCCGGTTGTAACCTTCAGGATAATCGCGCGGCATTCCCGGTCTCACATTCAGCACATGATCAAAAACTTCAGCAGCATCCCTTCGTACATGCCACTTCCCGCTGAAATAAGTTTCATATCCCGCCTCTTGCATCAGGTTACCCCACAGAGGGAAAGGTAAATTCTCAGCATCCCTGTATTGCTGTTCCAGTTCGTATGCATTCCACAGATAGGCTCCGGTAATAAGCATAGCCCTGGATGCAATGCAAACTGCGGGCTGCCAGGAACCCATATTATATGCGTGGGTAAAAGTTGTCCCGCTTCTCTTGAGCCTGTCCAGGTTGGGAGTTAGGACTTCGGGGTTGCCATCCGGATCGTTTGCACGGAAACTCTGATCATCGGAAATAATTAAAAGGATATTCGGCTTTTTTTCTGCTTCAGGCGAACGGCCGGAAACAGTACCCGCCTGGCAGACACCTATCGAAGTTAACAGGGGTATACCTATATAAAGAATCCTTGGGTTAGTCATAATTAACCATTATATATATGACATTTTTTAAATGACGCACAGACAAATAAAAATCCGGTCCGGGTGCCCCCGCCATCAAGATTAAGGCAATCCATCAATGCAGGCGTTACTACCGTTTGCTGCGGCACTTCTGCCACAAACCGGGAAATAATCACTGAAATTTTCTGCAGGATCATTCCATGGCAATACCTGCCTCGCCCATCCTGATTATTGTGCCATCCTGCAATCCGGCATATACACCGCCGCTTGCTGAGCAATCCCGTCATGAACCGGATCAGGCAACATGATCCTTGATAATCCCTTCAATCAATCAGCTTATTTTCAAGCCAGAAATGCAAATCACCGCGCCAGGGCTTGGTAATTATATCTATGTCGCCATCGCCGTCAATATCGGCCGCTTTGGCCTCGTGTATCCTCTTTCCCTCAAGTATTAGATGCTCCTTCCAGACTGAACCGTCGCCTGCAACATTTTCCCATATAAACAATTTATGCGTACCCTGTGTCAGCGGGCCGCCCCCTGAAAGTATATCCATATACCCGTTGTTGTTAAAGTCCGCCAGCACCAGTGAATGAAAATCCTGTCCGGTAGAATCAGCCGAGATAGGGTGAAACACAAATGATTCGCCATTATTGACATTTTCCCACCAGAAAACCCTTCCGTTATCAGTATCACATTCGGCCTGGACAATATCGGGAAGGCCGTTATTATTCATATCAATTACCCATGTCTTCAGGCATAACCCATATATATCGGGGCGGCTTCCTCCCGGAGGGATCAGTACATCATGCTGGTTCCATTTTTGCCCCTTACCGTCAACATTCTCAAACCATGCATCGCCCCTTACTATATCAACGTGGCCGTTCCCGTTCAGGTCGCCGTAACCCTTCGGGTCTATCCCGCCATGGATACCCGGGCCTATCTTTGTATAATCCCAGTTCAGGGTATGATCCTCAGGTATCCTGTACCAGGCGAGGACAGGATGATCACGGTTATCTGACATCTGCACAATATCCTTTATACCATCCCCATCTATATCCACGGCAATGACATCATGAGCGGTTCTCAGCATATTCTTCCTGTGCAAAATAAATCCTTCATTTTCAGGATCTCCCGTATTTTCATACCATGAATCTCCAACCACAAAATCAATCCATCCATTACCGGTAACATCGAGCGGACAACCGCCCACATCTGTCCTGGCGCCCCTGCCGATTTCCCTGAGTTGCCATTCTGCAGGGGGAATAAATTGATACCAGAACATATTCCCGCTCATGCCGAACACCCAGTCGAGGTTACCATTGTTGTTGACATCGACGAGTGCTGTCTGTCCCATACGCTGGCCGAACCGGGCGATTTCATGATATTCAAACTTCATTTCCTGTCCGGCGCAGTAAACTGCAGGATATAAAAAGATCAAAAAAAACAGAATTCCCTTCATAATTGACATATATTATTAAATAATTAATATCCGCCCTTTTGCCTGCTCCCCTCAATGTTGATTATTGTGCCATACCGGGATACAGCATATCCACTGCCGGAGTCTGCCAGCTATGTCAACAAGCTGGAAATAATCACTGAAATTTTCTGCAGGATCATTCCATGGCAATACCTGCCTCGCCCATCCTGATTATTGTGCCATCCCGCAATACTGCATATACACTGCCGTTTGCTGCAGCAATCCCGTCATGCACCGGCGCGGCTGGCAACATGATCCTCGACAATTCATTACCCTGCTCGTGTGAGATTATGCTGATGAACCCCCTGCCTCCCGGATCAAAACGATCGGCCGGACCCGAAATGAACAACGCCTCCGTGGTAGTCAGCATTGCTTCAACCTGAGCCGGCACGGGAAGTTGAACAGACCAGCAGGGAACATCTGCACCGGCAACCCGGGCTATTATCAAACCTCCGCCGGCACACCAGGGATCTCTCCACATACGCTGACGGCCTCTGGCATCAAGGCCGCCTGCATCGATCTGGAAAGCATAAGATGTTTCCCCGGTAAAGGCAATGATCTCACCTTCGGCATTTCCCCAGGTCCATGTCTGCTGAGCCTTACGAAGCCCCATATCCAGGCCGGTCCACGATGTTTCAAATAACCCCGCCTTTCCGCCACGCAGGTATCTTATTCCTTCCGGGAAACGTACACGGGCTCCTCCCCTTTCGCTTTCACCATAGTGAAATCCTGAAATTCCGCTTATCTCGCCTGTCCCGGCATCAATCCTGTGATCCAGCAGGTAAACATAAGTCCCGTCTGTAACCAGTGGTTCGCTCATGCCGTACCTTGCATTGTCAACATGGCGGGTCCAGTGAAATTCGCCTGAAAAGGGATCAATGGCGTGAACAGTCAATCCGCTGCCTTCATCAACCGCCCTTCCGGCAACAACCATCGCCAGTCCCTCATGAACTAGAACGCCACCGGAAACAGGCCAGGTGGATTCAACTTGTCCGTATGCAATTATGCGCCTGTCGGAGGGTGCTACCCTGCGCCGCCATACCAGTTCACCATCATCTGAACGCAATGCATACACATATCCGTCATTAGAACCAAAAAGCGCCAGTCCCCGGTAAAAAGTCGGGGGAGTGGTAACACGGCCGCCGGCAGTGAACCTCCATTTTTCCGAACCATCTGACTTGTCAATGGCAATTACCTGGTGCGTCTGTGGTTCGGCAACCAAAACCAGTCCGCCGGCCACAACGGGGGGCGTCAGTGAATGGCCGAAATTCAGGAGCCACTCCCCGTCTCTGTCGTCGCCCTGAAGTGTGATCTTTGTTTCCCATAATTTAACGGGTTTTCCGGGAAGAGATTCCGGCAGGAAGGCGCCGCGCCGGCCATCACGCCTGTACATGGGCCAGCCGGAAAGATCATCACCGGCTTCAGTTACAAAGCCATAGGCCGGACCACGCAACAGGGGTGAGGGAACGAATGAGTATAATCCCGCATCGTCACTGTGAACCACCGCCATATTGGCACGGAACTGCTCTTCGAGGCATCCGCAGGCATTTGGCGGGACATACGCAAGTCCGTTGGCAGGTATCATACCCACCTGGCAACCTCCGCGTGCAAACTTATATCCCTGCCGCTGACCGGTTTCAAAATCCCAGATAGTTGACAGGCGGGAGTCAAGAACAAAGTTGGCAGTTGCTGTAAGAGGCTGGCAGCTGACTTTATTCACATTACTTATGACGCCCTGCGGCCCTGATGCCTCTATCTCACGAAGCACTCCACCCGTCATGGGATCCAGGGCAAGCCATTTTTCAGGCACTTCCCTGCCTCCTCTTGCCCGGTCTGCCCGCATCCATATCTTTCCATCAATAATAAAATGCCCCACCTGTCTCGAGTCCATGCCTCCTGACCCACGGGCCTCGGTTTCAGATTCGCGCCGCCACAGTTCACGGCCGTCTTCTGCTGCAAGGAATCGGAGGACGTTGCGCTCTATAAGGCAGACTATTCCTTCTCCTGCAAAATGGAGCCGGAGGACAGCAGTATTCCGGTGCCCGTATTCGCTTTCCACCCTTTGCTCCCACAGTAAAACACCTCTTCTCTGATCCAGTGCAGTTAGTATATGTTTCCATCTTCCATCCTCTTCACGGGTCCCGACAATGCAAAATGCACGTCCGTCGCTTATTACGGTACCCCATGGATTATCGGCACCAAAATGCCAGATCTGCCGGCCTTCTTCTATATTGAACCCGGTAAGCCCAAAAGGGCACTGGGCAATGAGTATGCCGTCCTCGAGGACCAGTTTATTGGGTGTTGCGGACATATCGAGGAATTCCAACACATTGCCGTCAGTTGCAGAGAAAATAACCACACCGCCGTCGCGTGCACCATACACATAATTTTCACTGACAACCACTGCTTCATGATACCCGTCGGCATGGCCCCTGCTGAGAGGCCCGTCCCATGGTACGGACCACAGGACGATACCATTGAAGGCATCACGGGCAACAAGATAATTCTGTTCGCCGCCTCCGATATTTTCAGGGACATTCTGGGTGATGGAGAAAACACGGCCGCCTGCACTCATCAATGCACCGGCACTGTCCTTTCGTCTGGCCAGCGGGAATGAGGGCCCGGCAATCCACTGGAATGTATTTGGCACTTTCAGCATCCGTTCATCTGAGGCCAGGTTGCCGTTTGCACCCTGCCAGGGGTGTGTCCATTCACCCATCTCTTCCGGCCGGGGTTTGGGATAGTGAACGAACCCGCCGCCTTCCGTTATCATGGCCATCCCTTCAGGAGCAATCACCCTCATGATCTCGGATATCTCAAAGCTCTGAGCAGGGTCCTTCCCGATCAACAGATTTACAAGATTGCCGGCATAGGGCAGAGTTTTTTTATCCCAGTGTTCAACCGTTACCCTGCCATATATGCCTTTCCGCTGAAGCTCGCGCCGTGCTTTATCGACCCTTGACCCATCCGCATCGAGCCAGTGCACCACCCAGGGTCCGCTGTCAATAATAAGTTCAGCAAATTCAAGCTCTTCGGTTCCTCCTATAATAACGCAAAGCCCTCCCGACGAAAGCCGGTCACCGGGTATTGATCCCAACACGGAACCATAAGATTGAAAATTCAAAAAACTGCTTATAACTGCAAATAGTAGTAATGCCCTGATTTTTCCATCCATGATTCCTCAAATTTATATTAGCAAATATGAATCAGCTTACAATATACGGGAGTTTAAGGATTTTTCCCAATTTTTTTAGTTGATCTGAAAACCCGCGTCTTTTAGGCGCAGTCATGTCCTGGCGGGGCTTTGCCCGAAAAGCAGGTGCGATGAAAAATAATTTACTCAAAGGTGGCAAGCACTCCCCATTTGTGCAACAGATAACCTGACATCCTGTTAAGATACCCTAGCTGAAACTGTTCCACACTGGAAAGTGACTCCTCATCGATACCGGAATACTTCTTATCCATCTCTTCTGCAGCCGCGATTATTTTATGGCTGTCTTCACCTATCGCATCAATACTGTTCAGGGCATAGTGCTTGTCGATTATTGAATAGGCATCATCGGTCAGGATCCGGACATAGGCATCACGGGCCAGATCATCTTCTCCGATAGCATACAATGTCTCGGCAGCAAGTGTGGCAACGGCACCTGACCTGTCCCGGGCTGCATCTATTAACGCAGATAATTCAGATCCTGCGCTATCCTTATTTATAAGCATGCCGACTGCACCCCAGTATCGAACGGCATTGTGGTCGTTTTTAAGAAATTCAACATAAGCACCTGTGCCTGCATTTTCCGATGTGGCAAGGTCGGAGGCGCGCATCAATTCATCAAACGGACATTCATCAGACCGCATATAATCATACATGGAACCTCCATCAGAAAAGGTCGAATACTCAGTCTCTGGCACCAGTCCCGTATCACGTATATCTATCATCCAGTCCGTCAATGCACCGCGCATTCTTTCCAGCACTTCTGCATATTCCGGATCATCTGCAAGGTTATTGACTTCCCAGGGATCACTTTCGGTATGGTACAATTCTTCCACCGGTTTGGGAAGAAAGAACATGCTTTGCACTTCATTGGTCTCCCCGGCCTCAAAAGCCTCTTTCCATGACCGTGCAGAAGGGGCCCTGAAAAGGTAGTTCACATGCTGCATTGTAATGCGGAACGGCATATAATTCCTGATATACCGGAATTGACTGTCACGAACCGCACGGACCTTGTCAAAACGCTCATCCATCCTCTGGCGTGTCATAAAAGCATACTCCGGATCTTCCGTTTTCTGGCTGCCTAAAAAGGCATTGCCCTGCATGTATTCAGGCACAGGAACATCGGCAATACTTAATAATGTCGGTGCAAGATCGACAAAGCTGATCAGTCTGTCCACCGGGTCTCCCGGTTTTTCTGCGGGAAAAAGATGTTTGTATTTTTCAGGAATACGGATGATGAATGGTACGTGTGTTCCGGTCTCATAGACGAAGCGCTTGCTTCGTGCCAGGACTCCCCCATGATCACCATAGTAAAATACAATGGTGTTATCAGCCTCACCACTTTCTTCCAGCTCTTTCAGGATTTGTCCCACCTGCCGGTCCATATCCTCGACCTTATCATAATATTGTGCCCAGTCATGACGCATCTCGGGAGTGTCGGGATGATACGGAGGCAGGGTTACCTTATCGGGATCATGCCTCAGCTCTTCCCGCGGCATTGTAGTGTGAATACTGCTCTCATGACATACCCCCAGGTTGAAAATTGCAAAGAATGGCTGGCCTTCCTGCCTGTTCCTGTAATGAGCCTGGTTGCTGCTTTCGTCCCATATCTTGAGCCAGACATTATTATCCCCCCGTGAAAAATTATAATCCGTTTTGGCATTGTTTGTACAATAATATCCTGCCTCGCGCAGAAACTCGGGATAAGTCCGCGCTTCGCCCGGTTTCGGGTAGAAACTTCTCATATTCTCATTGCCATTGGATGCAGCATAGACACCGGTAATAATGGTATTTCTGGCCGGTGCCGATACCGGGCAATTGGCATGAGCATGTGTATACAAAAAACCTTCGGATGCCATCCTGTCCAGGTTCGGGGTAGTGGCAAAAGGATTTCCATAACATCCGGTAAAATATGCGCTGTTATCTTCACTCACAATCCATAAGATATTGGGAAGATCATGAATCTTCTCCTCCTGGCATCCGGCGACAGGAAGGATTGCTGCAGCTGCAAACCCTATTCCTGTATATTTAAATTTTAAATTTAATATGCCCATACAGTAAATTTTAGTGTTTATTGCTTTTTTCAGGCAAGAATTCGTTGCCGCCGGGGAACGTGCCCTGGCTTTCATCTTCAGCCTGAGGAAAACGGGATCATAAATAATATACCTGCAAAGTATAAAATAACCAATGAATTTACAAGTATGGATAAAAATGAGAGAAAATGGGTAACCTGTGTGAAAACACGGGTAAACTATATCATTATCTCGTTAAGATGGTATTGTCATAACGAAAAAATAAACGACCTTGCAACTGAAAACGCGGAGTCATTTTATATAAATAATTAATTATTTTCTATATTGAACTTTTAATTCAAACATTTTAAGTTTGTTATTTAATCAACTAATACACCAGCTTTCATGAACCCACTTTTCGGAGTAGCATTAATCGCGATCGGCAGTCTCGGAGCAGCAAGTTTTTATGTGCCTTTCAAAAGAGTAAAAGAATGGGCCTGGGAATCATACTGGCTCAGCCATGGCGTAGTTGCATGGCTGATAATGCCATGGATCTTTGCCCTGTTTCTAATCCCCGGCGGTGAAATAATGAATATTTTTTCCGACGCACCCTCATCGGCCAAATGGTGGGCCATTATATTCGGTGCCATGTGGGGAGTCGGCGGGCTCACTTTCGGACTTAGCCTGAGGTTCCTTGGTATTGCACTGGGCCAGAGCGTTGCCCTGGGCTTTGCTACAGCCTTTGGCACTTTGATCCCTCCAATGGTAGCAGGTGTGAATCTTTTAGCCACCCAGGCAGGAATACTCACATTGATAGGGGTATCCCTGACCATTGCGGGAATTGTGATAGTCGGATATGCCGGAGCTCTTAAAAACCAGAACCTGAGCGAAGAAGAGAAAAGAAAAGCGGTAAAGGACTTCGCATTAAAAAAGGGTATCCTGATTGCTATCCTTGCCGGGGTGATGAGTGCAGGAATGGCTTATGGCTACCAGGCTGCCAGTCCCATCGAGGAAATTGCAATAGCCAGGGGGGTCAATCCGCTTTTCGCAAGCAATCCGTCACTTATGTTAATCCTGATCGGTGGTTTTGCCACCAACTTCATCTACTGCGGCTATCTGAATATAAAGAATAAATCCTACAGGGATTATTACACATCGCCGCGTCCGGTCCTGCTTGGCAACTTCTTTTTCTGCGCCCTGGCCGGTACACTATGGTTTATGCAGTTCCATTTTTATGGAATGGGCAGAAGCCTGCTTCCCGCCGAAATGGTAATTTTTGCCTGGAGTATTCTGATGGCCCTCAATATTGCTTTCAGTAATATCTGGGGACTGGTCCTGAATGAGTGGAAAGGTACCGGACAAAAAACCATTATTATCCTGATCGTGGGAATAGCTGTTCTTATTTTATCTACCTTTATTGTAAATGTGTAGCAGATAAACCCATCCGGGCCAAAAACCGTCATGATTAACAGTAAATAGTTACGCCTGGTGTAATAAAAGCAATGACGGAAATTTCAGATAATCTGAATTATAAAGATTTCAAGGATAAGAAATAATAATTAAAAATCAGCTGTAATGATAAAAAAAGATTCTATTGAGAAAGCTTATGAACTGGCAAAGGAAAGATACGAGGGACTGGGTGTAGACACAAATGCCGTTCTTGACAGAATGAATTCAACTCAAATAAGCATGCACTGCTGGCAGGCGGATGACGTAACCGGCTTTGAAAATCCTGACGGCGTATTATCGGGAGGTATCCAGGCAACCGGCAATTATCCGGGAAAAGCTTCAACCATTGAGCAGTTAAGACAGGATATTGAAAAATCAATGTCACTTCTTCCAGGCAATCAAAGATTGAATCTTCATGCTATTTACGGTGACTTCCGTTCGGGCAAGGCAGACAGGGATGAAATTGGTCCGGAACAGTTCGAAAGCTGGGTTTCATGGGCAAAGGATCTGGATATTGGTATGGATTTCAATTGCACCCTTTTTTCTCACCCGAAAGCTGATTCAGGTTTCACCCTTTC
>SLGC01000406.1 GCA_007123885.1 Bacteroidales bacterium
ATCTTCTTCCCCTCCCGGTTAAGCATATTACGGAGCCATCTTGCATCAGAAGGGGACGCATGATTGAGGCGGAAATTTCTGATCCTCATAGGTACCATTTTCATAGAGACGAGGGTGCCGTTTGAAGGATCGATGCATGGAAAATACATCAGGGTGAGATCACCGCGGTACTCTTCCCGGCCGCTGATTCCTTCATAATCGTTGATAAAATCCCCTGCACCATAGATGATCAGCTTGTCCTTGTACACCTCGATCCCCAGCGGATGATGTGAGGAGTGACCGTGAATAATATCCACCCCGGCATTATCGATCAACTTACGGGCAAAATCGCGGTGACTCTCAGGAATGTCATATCCCCAGTTACCTCCCCAGTGAACAGAATAAACCACGATATCGCCGCGCTGTTTTACCTCATTAACCTGTTTACCGATCAGGCTGACAGTCTCATCATCCAATGCGGTCATTACATTCAATCCCGGCCTTCCCGGACCAGTCGCCCGACTTCCCGAACCGTCCTTCCGACCTTTCGGGCCGGCCGCCTGACCTTCCGAACTCGCTGCCAGGCTTCCGGCACCGGCTGCCCAACTCCCTGGAATTCCCGATGTTACCGATCCGGAAGCGAGAATAATTACCCTCGATTCCCCTGTCTCCAATATCACGGGTTTCCTGGCTTCGTCCAGGTCAACTCCTGCCCCCGCATAGCTGATACCGGCATTTTCCAGGGTACTCATAGTTTCTGAAAGTCCTTCCCTACCCCAGTCCATTGTGTGATTGTTTGCAAGGGAACAAAAGTCAATACCGGCACTGGTCAGAACCTCAACGTTTCCGGGGTGCATCCGGTAATTTATGCCTTTCCCGGGCCAGGGAATATCGTGAGACGTGATGGAGGTTTCCAGGTTGATGATCCTGACAGCCGGCTCCATTTGTTCCCATACCTCAAGTGCATCACCCCATATATAGGAGTATGACACCGGCTTATCGATCCGGCCGGTTACTCTTTCAGCCAGGCGAACATAGTCCCTGGCATCCTTTACATAAGATTCGTATAACCGGGGATCGACAGAATTAGGCAGAACCTGATCGATACCCCTTCCCGTCATCACATCGCCGCAGAGAAAAAGGGTGATACAGGATAATAATGCCATGCTTTGATCTCTGATAGCTTCCTCATCAGGTCCCCTGTCCGTAAACGAGAGGAAATAAGATATGATGACAATAACCAATATTCCAGGTAATCTCAGGCACATGTTTTTAGGCTTTAAGATTTATCAGTGCAAATTATATTTATACAACAAGTATTCCAATAGTGTATATGATTTTGGTGTTTTCATTCATCCTTATCCGATTCAAGGTTTTTAAGATTTCCCTTACCGGGGAAGTTAACGTTGATCCTGCTTTCGCGGAAACCATCACGGCACCCCCGAGCTGACCCCCAAGAAGACGGGGGTATTACATGGTGCAGAGTCCAGACATCAGTAAGTGCCGGCAGGACATCCCTCGACATTATTGACGAAAAACCACTGGTTACCCTCGAGTTCACACCTGCTGAGATGATGGCTGCCCTTGACTCCGATGGTAAAATCGCTCTCTACGGCATAATGTTCGATTTTGACCGGGCTTTTAAAGACTATGGGAGTTTGTATTTAGAATCCACTGTCAGCCAATGATTTCGCTTCTTTAAAAGTAGTTCGTGCTTTCTCAAGACGATATTGGATCAGATCGTTTTTATTAAAATTCATATCTCTAATCCTTCTCTGGAAATATTTTTGTAAAGCGGGGTAACCTTATATTTAGGCCACTGATCTTGTGAATAAATAACGGTACTGACAACCTGTCCAGCTTCAAGCTCAGTTTCAATAAGCTTGCTTCTGATCTGTTGTTTGATATTTTCATCTGCTGTTTCTGAAACAAGAATAAGAAAGTTCCAGTCGGATTGGCTGTCATTATTACCACGAGCTCTGGATCCGAACAATATCACTCTGGCTTTGGGATCAACCGATCTAACCGTTTTTTTTACTCTCTTTATCAACTGCTGGCGGTTCATAATGACAAAATTAACAAACTATTCCAATAATTGATTAATTCTTGCATCGTTCAATTTTGCAAGCCCAAGCACAGCGAGGTGATACGGTCAGCCATTAATTAAATCTCGCGTCCTTGCTGTTTTTGAGACACCACGTCGCATTCGCTGAGTATTTGAATGTGTTTTGAAACTGCCTGCCTGCTCGTATTGAAATGCGCTGCAAGGGCATTGGGGGTCATTGCATTCACTGCAAGCAGCATGAGTATAGCCCTTCTGGTAGGATCGGCAATGGCTTGAAATATATCTCTTCGTATTTTCATGATTTATTATGCAAGTATTTGATTGCATATATAAGTGCAATTATTTAATTGCGCAAATTTTTTGGTTCTTTTTTAAGTTTAATATTCAAGCCCGGGCTGTGACCCTAAAGACGTTAGATAATTTTGGAATACCAACCCAAAAATATCCGATAACTTTGGAATTATTATCCAATAATATCCATGTGGGCATGAGAAATAGTGCGTTAAATCGTTTTTTTGATTTCAAAAGCCGGAAAGATTAGGGTCAGTTACTAGAGAATTACATTTATTAACGTCTGACAAGCATCTATGACAAAGACAGTATAAGATATTTGAGGACCACCGACAAAAAGGAAATAGATTTCATTGTAACAACATCTTTTGAAGAAGGGTTAGCTTATGAACCCGGTTACAGTTTCCAGGCGGTTTCTTATGACGTACATAACGAATGCCAATGGATTTTGAAAGTGTAATTCAGGGCAAGCCATCTGAAGAACTTGCAACAAAGACGATGGAGCCGTGACAATCATCACGCCCCAGCTTCGCACTTCCCTTAAGTTATTGAAGATATTTATATTTTATTGCATGCTTGTGAAACTTTTTTAACTTGCCTTCTATAGTAATAATTTTTTACAATTTTTCGAAATATTATTCACTTCACGACTTCAGGCAAAGAGATATGGTGAGACCGTGCCATTAGCACCGAACGACAGCGATGAGAACAAAGCAAAAAACCGAAGGGTAGAGCTTGTAAAACGCTGACATGAAACCAAAGCCGTCATTGATCGCAATCTGGTCAAAGTGGAGCTTGTATAACGCTAACAATATAAAACTTTGCCATGCGCTCAGAGAATGGTCGAACAACGTTAGGAACTCCCGGAAATCCGGCACTAATAAATCACAAATTATGACCCATCCAAACTCTTTTATTCGTATTGTCAACTCTTCTTTCCCTCAGCCTGACAAGCGGGTGCATTAGCCAATTTAGAATTCAAAAATGTAATAGATGTACATCAAAATATAAAAACCCAGGCTGTGTCACGTCCTGTAAATTTCAGCCGGCTTTCTGATTCGGCGAAATCCAATATGCAGTGGGCCTCACCAGGGGATACTCCTGTAGCTACTCCATTATCATCTACAGTAAAAATATCAGGATCA
>SLGC01000364.1 GCA_007123885.1 Bacteroidales bacterium
AACTAATTACCGAGGAACCGGATGCGGTAACTCCGCTCGTCCGGGTCTGTGGGGGAGCGGGGAGGTAACGAACCGCTCTACCCGGAGTAATTTTACGCAGAAAAAATTTAATGTATATTTGAAAGGCGGTTAATTTTGATATGATCCCCGATTTCCTCTGTATGAACTTTATTTATGTTGTATGACAACGGCAGAAAAATATTTCCTGAAATTTCGTCAGGATATTATCGGTATCGATGCAACTTTTATGACGCCTTTCGGTGAAAAAGATGTGATATATGCCGATTGGATTGCCAGTGGCAGACTGTACAGGTTAATTGAAGAAAAGCTGGCAGGTTCCTTCGGTCCCTATATCGGGAATACCCATACCGGTTTGAGTTTTACCGGCAGCCATACAACATGTTGTTATCATCTTGCCCAGAAGAAGATCAAACAGCATGTAAATGCAGGGCCCAATGATATTATTATTACTTCCGGAAGCGGCATGACCACAGTTGTAAACAAGCTTCAGCGAATATTGGGGCTTAAAGGATGTGGCAGGCTCATAAACAGGACCTGTCTGCGGGAAATTGAAAAACCGGTCGTTTTTATAACCCATATGGAGCACCATTCCAATCATACTTCATGGTTTGAGACTATTGCCGATGTGGTACTTGTTGAGCCAGGTAAAAATCTGCTGGTTGATCCCGAAAAGCTTCTGGTTCAGCTTAATAAGCACAAGGACAGGAAATTCAAGATAGGATCATTTACTGCCTGCTCCAACGTAACCGGTATCAGGACTCCTTATCATCATCTTGCCAGACTGATGCATGAATACGGGGGTGTCTGTTTCGTCGATTTTGCTGCATCCGCCCCTTATATTGATATTGATATGCATCCGGCAGATCCAATGGAGAAGCTTGATGCCATATTTTTCTCTCCTCATAAATTCCTGGGAGGACCGGGATCCTGCGGCATCCTCGTCTTTGATGCAAGTCTTTATCATAATGAAAAACCCGATGATTCAGGAGGGGGGACGGTAGAATGGACCAATCCATGGGGTAAATACAAGTACATTGATAATATTGAGGCAAGAGAAGATGGGGGCACACCCGGATTTATGCAGGCCTTTCGGGCAGCTCTTGCATTGGGACTGAAAAACAGCATGGGCACCGGTATGATAAGGCAGCGTGAGCAGGAGATAGTACAGCTGGTTTTTTCAGAGTTGAGAAAGATCAGGGGGATCAAAATTCTTGCGGATGAAACAGAATCCCGGCTCCCGGTGTTTTCATTCTATCATCCGGATATTCATTACAACCTCTTTGTTAAACTTCTGAATGATAAATACGGAATTCAGGCAAGAGGAGGATGCGCTTGCGCAGGCACTTACGGTCATTACCTGCTTGAGGTCAGCCACAAGAAATCCAACCAGATAACTAAAAGGATAAACAGTGGTGATTTATCGGCAAAGCCCGGATGGGTAAGACTTTCATTCCACCCCACCACCACTAACCGTGAAATTGAAATAATCATGATGGCCGTAACAGATATTATCAGCAATATAAGATCACTCAGCACCAGCTACAAGTACAGGAAAGGGGATAATGAGTACGTTCATGTTAATTTCTCCGGCCCGGAAGAACAGGTTGAAAAATTGTTCCGCATATAGCAGAATAACGACTGCCGATACAACATCCGTTTGATAATTTCTCCTGGAATATTTTAACAGGTAAAAATTTTGCTATTTTCAATGTATAAATTATCTTTGCAGATCGAAAAAAACAATTGCAGAAATAGAGAAAAAATTAAGATATGAAGAAAGATACACATCCGAAAAATTACCGTCTTGTTGTTTTCAAGGATATGTCGAACGATAATTATTTTATTTCACGTTCAACTGCTCCAACAAAAGAGAAAATAAAACTGGAAGACGGGAAGGAATATCCGCTTTATAAGCTGGAAATATCAAATACATCCCATCCATTCTATACAGGTAAAATGAAACTGGTTGATACAGCGGGGCGTGTTGATAAGTTTATGAACAGATACAAGAAGCACATGGACAAAAAAAACAAATAGAGCTGTCTTAAAAATTATCAAAACCCTGCAATAGCGGGGTTTTTTTATGCGCCATCAAGATGACCAGGTGATGAAAGTCCGCTACCCGATCTAAAAAGATGGTCCGTTTATTGTTCGGATTATAACAAACCTTAATTAAAAAAAGTTGTTATAAGAAAAGTACCTGGCAAAAAATGAATTAGTTTTACCGGGTCCTATAATTAGGATATTTTTATGACCGCATCCTGACATTATGTCGGACGGGATTTCATTACAGGACAGGATAAGCAATGAGAAAAAAAAATAAAGACAATATTTGGTTTGAGATAACCGGGAAAAAGCAGAAAGGAGAGGATTCGGATTATATAACACTGATTTCTGAGGAGGACGAGGAACATTTAAATAAAACTGAAATACCTGCCGTACTTCCGATTCTTCCTCTGAGAAATTCTGTACTTTTCCCTGGAGTGATTATTCCCATTACCGTGGGAAGAAAAAAATCGATAAAGCTCATCAGGGATGCTTACAAGAGGGACAAACTTATCGGTGCAGTTGCCCAGATTGATATGGAAACTGATGATCCGGCACTGGAGGATCTGTATCGGGTGGGGACCGTTGCCAAGATCCTGAAGATACTGGAAATGCCTGATGGTGCAACTTCTGTAATCATACAGGGGAAGAAGCGTTTTTCTATTAAGGATATCACCGTCGAAGAACCTTATCTTAAGGCATCAGTAAACAGCCTTGAGGATCAGTTACCCAGTAAAAAAGGAAACCAGTTCCAGGCTCTGATAGGTTCACTTAAAGATCTGTCACTGAAGGTCATTAATTTATCATCAAATATTCCGCCCGAAGCTTCCTTCGCTGTAAAGAACATTGAGAGTTCAACCTTCCTGGTAAATTTTGTTGCTTCAAATTCCGATGTAGACACTGCATCAAAGCAAAAACTGCTTGAGATAGATGATATATCCAGCAGGGCTGAGATACTGCTTGAATACCTCAGTAAGGAGGTTCAGATGCTTGAATTGAAAAAAGATATTCAGGCAAAGGTTAGATCTGATATAGATCAGCAGCAAAGGGAATATTTACTGCACCAGCAGATGAAGACCATCCAGGATGAGCTTGGAGGCAATCCAATGGAAAAGGAGATTGCTGAGATGCGGGAAAGAGCCAGGAAAAAAAAATGGTCAAAGGAGAACGCAGCCGCATTTGACAGGGAACTTGCCAAATTGCAGCGTCTTAATCCTGCCGCAGGTGAATATTCGGTGCAAATGAATTACGTGCATCTTCTGCTTGATTTACCCTGGAATGAATACACCAGGGATAAGTTTGATCTGAACAAGGCAAAAAGGATCATGGATCGTGATCATTTCGGACTGGAAACAGTCAAGGAGCGCATCCTTGAACATCTTGCAGTACTTAAGCTCAAGGGTGACATGAAATCACCGATCATTTGCCTTGTCGGACCTCCCGGAGTGGGAAAAACTTCCCTGGGCCGTTCTGTTGCCGATGCATTGGGCAGGAAGTATATCAGGATGTCGCTCGGGGGACTGCATGATGAATCAGAAATCAGGGGGCACCGTAAAACCTATGTTGGAGCCATGCCGGGCCGTATAATACAGAACATTAAAAAAGCAAAATCATCCAATCCGGTGTTTATCCTTGACGAGATCGATAAGGTAGGTCGTGACGTTCATGGCGATCCGGCATCGGCCTTACTTGAAGTACTTGATCCCGAACAGAATTCTTCATTTCATGATAATTACCTTGAACTTGAATATGATTTGTCAAGGGTATTGTTTGTGGCAACTGCCAATACTGTAACCACTATTCATCCTGCTCTTCATGACAGAATGGAAATGATCTCCGTGACCGGATATATAGTCGAGGAGAAAATCGAAATTGCCCGCAGGCATCTTGTTCCCAAACAATTGGAAAATCACGGACTTACCAGGGAGATGGTTCAGTTTCCAAAGAAAATCCTGGAAACAATCGTTGAAAGTTATACCCGTGAATCCGGAGTAAGGGAACTTGACAAGAAAATTGCCAAGGTGGTAAGGGGACTGGCCAAGAGAAAGGCAATGGACCAGGAATTTGATCGCAAACTTAACATGGCAATGATAAGGGAGATCCTTGGTCCACCGGAATACAGCAAGGATATATACCAGGGGAATGAATTTGCCGGTGTTGTGACAGGGCTTGCAGTGACACCTGCAGGAGGAGAGATATTGTTTGTTGAAACAAGTCTCAGCCGCGGCAAAGGATACCTTACCATTACCGGGAACCTGGGTGAAGTGATGAAAGAGTCGGCCAAGATTGCCCTAGAATATCTTAAAGCTCATTCCAGTTATCTGGGTATAAAGCCTGAATTATTTGAAAAAACCAATGTTCATATTCATGTGCCCGAAGGAGCGATACCAAAAGACGGGCCTTCTGCAGGTATTACCATGATCACATCTATGGCTTCGGCATTTACACGCCGGAAAGTGAAAAAGGCAATTGCCATGACAGGTGAGATCACCCTTCGCGGACGTGTGTTGCCGGTAGGTGGTATTAAAGAAAAGATTCTTGCTGCCAAAAGGGCGAATATTTCACTTATTGTTCTTTCAGAAGATAACAGGAAAGATATGGAGAAGATCAATGAGATTTACCTGAAGGGGCTGAAACTTCATTATGTGAAAACTATAATAGATGTTCTGGATATATCATTACTGGATGAAAAAGTAGAAAAACCCCTGGCAGTGGATATAGAATGATTATCCCATAATTGATAAACCCTGAAATATTCCTGCAAACTCTGAATCCTGAATAAAATGGTAATATAAATCGCTGTTAATTAATTTTAATGGATAATCTCTCATTCTGGGGCATTTTTCTTGTCATTTCCGGAGGGGCCTTGCTTGCACGGATACTATTCAATCTTGATTTTTCCATGGCAAAAATTCTTTCCGGGATCTTCTTTATCCTGCTCGGGATAAAAGTTTTAACCAGTAATTCATTTATATGGCCCATAAGTACTTCCCCCGATGAAATCTTTTTCAGGTCGGTCGAGATTGATGCATCCGGTGAACTACCGGATAAATATCAGCTGGTTTTTTCACGTCCGGTTATCGATCTTACAGAAATGCAAATAGAGGAAATGCAAAAACTTTCACTAAACAATGTTTTTTCCGGCACAACTGTATTTCTTCCTTCTGATATGTTGGTGAAAATAGAAGTTGATGCTGTGTTTGCGGGAGTTAAGCTTCCGGGAATCAATCTGCCTTTTTTTGGAAGCGGGGAGTATATGAGCGAAGACTTTGACCCCCGCGCTCCTTATCTCTATATCCGGGTAAATGCAGTTTTTGGAAATGTTGTATTTCTCCAAAAACAATGAATGGCGGCGGCAGCTTTATAAATAGTCCCATTTTATGTATGTTTGTGATCACATAAACTTAATCATCCTTACCAATGCAAAAAATTGCACTGTTCCCGGGTTCATTCGATCCCTTTACAGTCGGACACGAATCTCTGGTACTCAGGGGGCTGCCGTTATTTGACAAAATCATTATTGCAATAGGGTATAATTCACAAAAAAAAGGTTTCTTCCCTTTGGAAAAAAGAATTGAATGGATTGAAACCATTTTTCAGGATGAACCCGGTGTTGAGGTTACATGGTTCAGCGGATTAACAGTCGATTTCTGCCGTAAAAAGAATGCATCATACATTTTAAGAGGGCTGCGAACCTCTGCTGATTTTGAATTTGAAAGAGCTATTTCACAGGTGAATAATGCAATGGCCGGAGATATCGAATCGGTGTTTTTACTCACCCGACCCGAACATACATTTATCAATTCTTCCATAGTAAGGGATATAATCAGAAATGGCGGAGATGCCTCCCGCTTTGTACCCCCTGGTGTCAGGCTGGATTAAAAACCCTGTTTTATGCATAGTTTGAATTATCTTGTATTACCTGTTAAAACAGCAGCATTGGTCCTGGCAATCCTGTTGAAATTAACTTTCCCCGGCATTATATACGGGGAAAATAATGTCGTACAGATAAGCGGTAAAGCCCCGGGATATGCCGGAGAGGAAATTGTTTTTTACAGGTGGACCGATTTTATCAGCTTTACTGAAAAAGAGATGGTCCGGTTTGTGGTTAATGAAAATGATGAATTTTCAGTGGAGTTTATTGCCTGCCGGCAACCCGTCTATATTTTTTCAAATTCAGGCAGGTATTTTCTGTACATGTATGTTCAGGGCGGGAAAGAATACCATGTTATCTTGCCTCCAATGTCTGAGAGGGCACCCCATGAAAAAATGAATCCGTATTTTGAAGGTATACCAACTCACATAGCGGTAATAAACAACGACGATACCGAACTAAACGAACTTGTAAGGGTCTTTGACGAATTATTTGATCCATTGATTGGCGTGTCACTTGTTGAACAATCTGTCGATCAGGTAAGCAGTTTTCTTGATTCGGTTTCGCTTGAACTTGCCCGCCGTTTTGAAGGGGTGGATAATGCTTATTTCAGTAACTATGTTAAATACAAGACCGGACTCCTCGAGAGCATTGGTCTGATACATTCGGCACGTTACCTTTCTGATAATTATTTCCGGCATAAACCTGTATTATATGATAATGTTTCTTATATGGAGCTTTTCAACCAGGTGTACAACCGGTATTTTCTTTTTTTTTCCCGGACAATAAAAGGCAGCAGAATATTTGAAGACATCAACCGAAGAAAAAGCCTGAGTTCCCTGATGAACACCCTTCAGACCGATACAGTGCTTGGCAGTGGCAGGCTGCTGGAGTTGGTTGTCCTAAAGGGAATTCATGATGCTTTCTATGGATCCGATTTTTCCCGGTCCGGTCTGCTCAATGTACTTGATTCGCTTGCATATCGTACAGATCATCCTGAACATAAGCAGGTAGCTTCCTTTATAAGGGCTAAGATAACAAGGCAGATCCCAGGTTTTCCTGCTCCAGGGTTCAGTCTGAAAGACCGGGAAGGCAATCTGAAAGAACTTTCGGATTACAGGGGCTATTATATTTATCTTAATTTTTGTACGGCAGCCAGTTACAGCTGTCTTGCCGAGTATGATGTATTGAGCCGGCTGTATGACAAGCACAGGGAATACCTTAGGATAATCACAGTATTTATCGATAATGATTACCATTCCATGTTGAATTTTCTCAGCAAAAATGAATATGACTGGGATTTCCTGTTTTATGGAAACCAGCCATCATTGTTAAAGGAATATGACGTGAGGATGTTTCCCGGCTATTATCTTATTGACAGGGATGGCACCAATCTGATGTTCCCGGCACCGTCACCTGCAGAAGATTTTGAGCGGTACCTGCTAAGAACAATGCAATCACGCGGCGAATAAGGTGATATGTACTCCTCTATCCTGGAAGGGACAGGCTGCCCCCGTTATTTAGGGAACGGGGCAGTTTAACCGGAAGGTAAGGGCTGCAGCATTGACGGATTATATTGGCCCGGGATTCAGTACTGCCGGGACGCGGAGTGGCATATCCGGGGCGCGGGGTGCAGGAATCAAAAGAAGAATGAGCTATTGATACATTACCGGCTTTAAACATTGGAGATCCTGAAGAAAAAATCTCCCGGTGTTGACATCCAGTGAGAGGATCAGGATATAATTGATGCCTCTTTCATCAGGTCAATTATGGCAGGGTAAGTATTTTTCTGAATGATATTTATATCTTCTTTCCCTGCCCAGATAATTTCAGTTATCGATTCTTCAGTCTGTGGTCTCAGTTGTTCATTCCCGATATAGATCATTTCAAACCAGCGGGTTTTTTTCAGGTGGGGCATCGATTTTTCAAAATAGGTATGGTAGGTTGGCTGCATTTCGGATATTAATTTCAGGCCGCTGATCCCGCATTCTTCCTCTACTTCCCTTAAAGCAGCTTCCCCGGCCGATTCACCGCCTTCTATTTTACCTTTTGGAAGATCCCATTTATCATAACGGTAAATGAACAATACCTCGTCATGGTTGTTTCTTACCAGTCCCCCGGCTGCCTCAATACAGGTGAAACATGAGCTGAATTCACTGAACAGGTTTTCAACATCGGCATGACATACAAAAAGTTGGGAGATCTTTTTCAGGGCAAGGAAAACCAGCAGGAGCTCCTTTAGTTCTTCTTTTTCACGGAATTTATAGAATAACCCCTGATTTTCTTCAAAGCTTTTAAGAAAATCGCGGGTCAGGTAAACTATTCGTTCGTTGAAAAAAACTTTATACATTTGCCCGATGAAGAAAATTGAAATTATGGTTGCTGAAAACCTGCTGCAAATAAAAGCAATAAAATTGGAACCAACAAGCACTTTTTTATGGGCTTCCGGCTGGAAATCGCCTATTTACTGCGATAACCGGCTTATTTTATCATTTCCCGAAACAAGGCAACTTGTCACCAGATTTTTTTGCAAACTGCTGCAGGAAAACTATCCTGACGCAACCATGATAACCGGCGTAGCTACCGGTGCCATTGCTCATGGAGTGCTCGTTGCCGACAGGCTTGACCTTCCTTTTTCATATGTAAGATCAGCATCCAAGACTCACGGACTGGAAGGTATGATTGAGGGCAAAGTTACCAGCGAAGACAGGGTGGTGGTTATAGAAGACCTTGTTTCGACAGGTAAAAGCTCTCTTGATGCGGTCCGTGCCCTCAGGCAGACAGGATGCAATATCCTTGGGATGATGGCAATTTTCACATACGGATTTGAAATTGCTTCTGAGAATTTCAGACGGGACAAATGCAAGCTGTATACTCTGACCAGTTATAATGCTCTTTTAAAGGTAGCCAGGGAAAAGGGGATAATCGGACCTGAGCATATTGAAACACTGAACGAGTGGCGAAAGGATCCCGCTAATTGGGGGAAGTGAATCACCACCTGCAGGTGGCTTCCTGGTTCATTAAAGGGCATAGCCCTTCTCCCCAGGCGTTGAATCGGGCAATTCCTGCCCGCATAGTCAAAAGAACATAACCACCGTCAAAGATGGTGGATTTCAAAGTTCAATTAAAAAAAACATAAAAAAGATGACTACATTCAGAAGTGCAGAAAAAATAGTAAATGCCCGTCCATCTGAAGTTTACGAATTTATTTCCGACATCAACAACTTCAATAATCTTGTACCCCATGAAAAGGTGCGGGATTTTGAAGCAGATGAGGACAGTTGCCGTTTCAGTATTGATGGCATTGGGCGGGTAGGTGTCAGGATTGCTGAAAAGCACCCTGTAAATAATATTATTTATGAATCGGAAGGATCTCCATTCCGTTTTAATCTCAGGGTTGACCTGGATGAAACCGCAGAGGGTAACACATTAATGAAGCTGGTTCTTAATGCCGAACTGAATATGATGATGAAGATGTTTGCAAAAAAGCCATTGGCCGAAGGTGTGGAAATAGCTGCATCCAGGTTGTCTGATCATCTTAATGAACGTGACCGGGCCTGATGCACCTTAGACAAAAGGAATGAAATCCGGAGGATTTAAGTGAGAAACTCCACCTCCTTTTCAACAAAATACCGGCAAGTACCATCTTCCGTTTCAAGTATGAGTCTCCCGTAATCATCCACACCTTTGATGCGGCCCCCGAAGATCTTATTACCTTCCCTGAAAGGATAGTTTTCATTAAGCCGGAAAAGCTTACGGGAATAATGCTTTTTTATTTCCTGCATCCCGCCATGCTTCAGGAGATCGTACCATTTCAGTATTTCATTGCTGATCTTTTCAAGACTATCTTCAAGACAGTAGTCTCGATTCGTTAGCTGCTTCATGGATACTGCATTGGGTATGTTCCTGCCAAAGGCTGTCTGGTTGACATTTAACCCTGCACCAATAATTGAATAGATCAGCCTGTTTTCCATCACGGAATTTTCAATCAGTATTCCTGCTATTTTTTTGCTTCCTGCATAGATGTCATTTGGCCATTTGATCGATAGGTTATCCAGATATTTCTCAAGAAAGCATGTTATACCAACAGACGCGGTCATTGAAAGCAAGAACTGATCTGAAGGTTCCAGGAACAAGGGATAAAGGATAATTGAGAAAGTGAGGTTTTTCCCATCTTCACTCTCCCATGAACTGGTTCCCTGACCCTTCCCTCTTGTCTGGTGCTTTGTCCACACTACGGTACCCTCTTCTGCTTCCTTCGTTTCCGCTATTTTACGGCTGTGTTCATTGGTTGAACCAAGAGCAGGAAATTCCATGATTTTTCCGACGGAATTACACATCGTTAATTAGTTATAATTGAGGAAATTTCAACAATATAGCTTCTGAATGTACGTTTTAGGAACAAATTGAAACAAAAACCGTAAAATATCCATTTAGTCCGGTTTTTAATCTGTTTCATAATGAAATTGAGAATACCCCGCAAATTATGGAAACCGGGGGAATCCCGATTATGCTAAAAATTAGTTAACTTTGTAGACAAAATTATTGAATGCACAAAATTAAACATAATAATATAGCAACAGAAACTCTGTTGGCAAATATAATAGAGGGGATAAGAAAAGTTAAAGGCAAGGAAATAGTTGATATAGATCTAAGCGGACTGGAACAAAGAATTTGTCAGCATTTTTTGATTTGTCACGGCGATTCGAATACCCATGTAAGCGCCATCGCTGATTCGGTGGAGAAAGAAATGAAGGAAAAACTTGACTGGTCTTCCTGTCATAAGGAGGGATACAGCAATGCAACCTGGATACTCCTGGATTTTGGCAGTATTGTAGTACATGTTTTTCAGAAGGAATCCAGGGATTTTTACCAGCTTGAGGAACTTTGGGCCGATGGCAATATAGTCAGGATTGATTAAATCTATTTTACTTGTATGTTGGAGAACGATAAAAATAAAAATAACCAAAATAATCCCGGCAAGAAGTCCGAGGAAAATGGTGAAGGCAGGAAGCCAAAATTCAATCTTTACTGGATTTACGGTCTTATTGCACTTGTATTCATAGCAATACAGATATTTGGTACAGGCAGCAAGCCGGTTGAAATTAATTTTCAGCGGTTTGAAAGAGAGATGCTGGCTGCCGGAGATGTAGACAAAATTGAAGTAGTTAACAGGGAATATGCCCGAATTTATATAAGACAGGACCGGCTGGATCTTCCCCGATATGAGGAAGAATTATTTGACCGGGGATTTGCTTCCGCATCCCGGTCCGGACCTCATTATACCTTTAATATTGGTTCCGTTGAACTGTTTGAGGAACGCCTGCGTGAAGCTCAGGAAGATGTATCTCCCGATGAAAGGGTAAGTGTAAATTATGTCACTGAACGTGATTATTTTTCAGACGCTCTAAGCTGGCTTTTGCCAATATTTATCCTTGTAGCCATCTGGCTGTTCATATTCCGCCGGATGAGCGGTGCAGGCGGAGGAGGCGGTCCGGGAGGAATATTTAATGTGGGTAAATCGAAGGCCAAGATGTTTGACAAGGAATCTCATGTAAAAATCGACTTCAAGGATGTTGCAGGCCTTGCAGAGGCCAAGATGGAAGTTAAGGAAATAGTTGATTTTCTTAAGAAACCGGAAAAATATACCATTCTGGGAGGAAAGATCCCAAAGGGAGTACTGCTTGTTGGCCCTCCCGGAACCGGGAAAACACTTCTGGCCAAGGCTGTTGCCGGTGAAGCTAATGTGCCTTTTTTCTCAATTTCCGGATCCGATTTTGTTGAAATGTTCGTCGGTGTAGGTGCCTCAAGAGTGAGAGACCTTTTTAAACAGGCAAAGGAAAAGGCCCCTTGTATTGTTTTTATTGATGAAATAGATGCTGTAGGCCGGGCCAGGGGTAAAAATCCCGGATTCGGAGCTAATGATGAGAGGGAAAACACCCTTAACCAGCTTCTTACCGAAATGGATGGTTTTGAGCCCAACCTGGGGGTCATTTTACTTGCCGCCACCAACAGGGCAGATGTTCTTGACCGTGCACTTCTAAGGGCCGGCCGGTTCGACCGTCAGGTGCATGTGGAGCTTCCCGACCTTAATGAACGAATGGAGATTTTCAAGGTTCATTTAAGGCCGGTAAAACTTGAGGAAAATCTGAATGTCGACTTCATGGCAAAGCAGACTCCGGGTTTTTCCGGAGCTGATATTGCAAATGTCTGTAATGAAGCTGCATTGATTGCGGCACGTAAAGACAAGAATGCGGTGGGAAGGCAGGATTTTCTGGATGCAATCGACAGGATCATCGGGGGACTGGAACGGAAGAACAAGATCATTTCACTTGAGGAAAAAAGGACTATCGCATTTCATGAAGCAGGTCATGCCGCTCTTAGCTGGCTTCTTGAACATGCCAATCCCCTGGTTAAAGTTACCATTATACCCAGGGGAAGGTCCCTTGGTGCCGCCTGGTACCTGCCAGAGGAAAGGCAGATCACTACGACCGAGCAGTTAAGTGATGAAATGTGCGTTGCCCTCGGCGGACGTGCATCAGAGGATATTAATTTCAGCAAGGTTTCAACCGGTGCGCTCAACGACCTTGAAAGGATAACAAAACAAGCCTATGCGATGGTGACTTATTTCGGCATGAGTGAAAGGATCGGTAACATAAGTTTTTATGATTCATCCGGGCAGAATGAATACAATTTTTCAAAGCCCTATAGTGAGAAAACCG
>SLGC01000313.1 GCA_007123885.1 Bacteroidales bacterium
TTACATGGACAAATACAGACAAGACGCTGACATTGACCCAGGAGCAGAAAATAACTACCTATGACATTGAATCTTATTCCACTTCCAATTTTGTTTTCAGTATTACAGATACATATCCCGGAGGTAAATCGGTTGAGCGCTGGTATTTTTCAAAATAAGTGATCAACAAAATTTTCCCTCCGGCACTGGAAGGTACTTGCCTTTTTTAAGACAGACTTGAATCATAATTGAGGCAAGAGCCTTCCGGCCCGTCCCGCCATTTTCTTCAACTGAAAGTATCCTTATGGATATTTATTGATCCCCCCTGCACATAATCGAGTAGGCTGTAAGCCAAGGTTATATATCTCCATACAGATCCTGAAAATAGGATTATCGCTGTCTGTAGACAATTGGAGAAACACCAATATTCTTTTTAAAGAAATTACTGAAGTGCTCAGGTTCGGAAAAGCCAAGCTGCAGGGAGATCTCCTTTATTGAAAGATTGGTAAATCTAAGATCCCGGGTTGACCTTATAAGCAGCTGTTCGCTGATAACATATTTTGCAGTAACTCCCATTACTTCCTTCACAACTTTATTAAGATATTTGGATGAGATATGCATCATTTCAGCATAATCGGATACCCGGTGACAAGCATCAAGATTTTGTGAAACCAGATGTTTAAACCTGCTCACAATATTCAGATAATGATTATTGCTTCCCGCTGTTACATGCAAATTGCATTTGCTGTCGCAATATACCAGCAGGGATTTTAAAAGTGAGGATGCCGCTACTTCTTTATTGGGAATATTGGATTGCATCATTTCGGCAATCATCTCGGCAAGGGAGTTGATCCGGTCTCCGATTTTAGGGCTTAGCACTATGCGAGGAATCTCACTTGAGAGAAAAATGTCAGCATGTTGAATATTGAAACCCTCCAGTTGCTGTTTGAAAAATATGCGGGAAAACTTTAATATCCAGCCTTTGGGCTGAAAACAATTAAAACGGAGTTTTACTTCTCTGCCAGGGTGAATAAATATGATGGAAAAAGGAAATGATTCACGGTCTTCTAAATCTACATCAATGCTTTTCACCCCGTTTTCCAGCCAAAGGATCTGGTAATTTTCCGGATCAGTAATTTTCCGGCAATGCCGGGTTAATTTCTGAACACAGATGGAAGCGGAAATATCCCTGGATTTAGTAATACCTTCAACCTTTTCTTTGAATGCTACTACATTCATAATTCAAAATTTTAACCTAATCCAGCCAAGGGAAAATTAAAAATATCTCACAATTGAAAACACTTATTTAAGGGTGCACTTTCTGAAAACCAAATAATTTTACACCAAAAAAACAGTGGAATGAATAATAAGATCCATTCCACCGATTTCTATCCAACAAGTTTATCCGAAAAAAGTTTAATCCTGTTAATGCTTATTTTTCAAAATAGGGCAGGTTTTAAACATCAGCCCAAATCGCAGACCCCAGCTTATTGGCAGCTCACGTTGGGATTGAACGGGAAGTACATCCCGTTGGGGTTGTTCTTCCATACCCAGACATGGAGTTGGTAATGCGGGAATGGCGGGCCTCCTTTGGCATTGACAGGAACACCATCGACTAAAATGATTTCCCGATGGTCATCAAATTCTATTTCACCCAGCATGGGTGGTCCTTCGTTCATGGCATCCCACGGTTCTGCAGGAACAAGGAATTCTGCAGCTACCAATCTGTATCTGCCGTTTTCCATGGGTTCGTATACCAGTACACCGGGTTCTGAAGGAACCACAAAGGGAACGATCCTGGACATATTTACGGCATGATGTCCCATCCCTCCAAATTCGGGGTGTTCCACACAATGAGGGTCAAGCACATAACCATCTGCAATAGCTGCATCAAGATCATGATATTTCGCAGTTGCCCTCCTGATCTCCGCCAGTATTTGGTTCTGCGTTGCACTGGCTTTTTTGAGTCCGACACCCTCATCTAATTCCCTTTCACTACTCAAGTCCGATACTTCCAGATCATCCATTTCTTCAGTGGAACATGCAGCGATGATGAATGCAGAGAGAATTACCCAAAAAGGCATGAACATCAGTTTTGTTTTAATAGTCTTCATAATTATAATTTTTTAATGAACATTAGATTTATCTCTGCAAAGTTCAACAACTATCCTTTTTATTTCCCTGCAAAAAAGGATACTAATAATGTAAAAATGGATGAAAACAACCCTCTCGAAACATATTATTCCGGGACTGCGGTAGTTATTCCCCGGTACAGGTTCATAATTTATCACCTCACATACGAAGATTTTATTGAAGGAATCAAGCCTCAGCTTACAGATAATGAAGTTGCTGGTATTCAGGAGTAAATAACAAAAGGACAGGAACACACCGTCGGATATCCTACCCGGAATATTATTCCCGGCATACTATACCCGGCGATTTGCCGGTTAGTCGTTTGTTATTTTAAACCTGACCAGTCTTAATGGAACCCCTTCGGCTTCCTTAAGGAGTTGCAGGGAATAAATGTATCCGTTATGAAAAACCATTTTGGATGGATTTATTTCCAGGTGGTAATCATCGGCGACAAAAGTACTGTGGCCGGCAAATTTTCCGGTAATTCCCGGAATCTGGTTCGCCATTGCACCCATCCTGACACTGCAATTTTGTTATTTGGCATGGGAACCATCTGCCGTGCCGAATAATCCAGTTTCAGCGTTTTGACATGATTTCCGTCAAAATCGAAGCAAATCATATTGCCCATATTGTCCAATCCTGTAAAGAAAGTATTATCATTGATTATACCCTCAATACTCTTTATCTTTTCAAATTGGCGTCCGTTTCTGTTTGTTATGCCGAACTCTTTTTCAAAATCACCATCGGGGGTGAACTTTGTATAGTAATTCCTGTAGGCATGGTTTACCACTACCGAGCCGTCCGGCATTATACGAAGGGATTTCCTAAGGCCCATGGGCCTGCCATATATGTATAACCAGGTATTAAGATGATGAATTACATTTCCATTATTGAGCCTTTTGAAGAGGCAAATGAAAACTTCCTGTACAATGTCGGAAGCAGCGTTGTCATCCCCGACCATTTTCAGGGCAACGGCGAACATTCCAGGATAGTTTTCCTTATAAATTTCCTGAAATGTATTCAAAACTCTCTTTATAAGTTAGTCGTGTGTTGACATGGTTTTGTGACAAATTAATGAATATTTCAGAACGGCCTCCCATAGCATGGAATTCCCGCCAAAAGAAGTATGATACCGGGGCAAGAATATGGCTTTATTTGTGTTGATCTCTATGCTAATTGATATTCAAAAAAGGTTACATACCTGTGGCAGTAGTGATAAGAAAGGCACATAACCTTTTAGGAAGCGGTAGTGACCCTGTGTGCATAGTCTCTGACTGATGTCATTGTTATCGGAAAAGCTTGCAGTACATTCTCCATATTAATGGGGTCGCCATTTGCCGCGCACAA
>SLGC01000171.1 GCA_007123885.1 Bacteroidales bacterium
ATGGTAAAGCCTCATTACGGGATCCGCTCTGACAGGTACAAGTTGATCCATTACTATACCATCGATGAGTGGGAACTATTTGATCTGCATCAGGATCCTGATGAGATGAACAGTGTCTATTCCCATCCGGATTACCGGGACCTCGTCAGCTTCCTGAAAGTTGAACTGGACAGGACCCGGGTTGCCGAGGGAGATACTGTTGAAATGAGTGCTCCCTCAGGACATTTCAGGTAAATAATGGATTTGCCGGTACCGGATCCAGGATACAGATAAATTTGATGCAGCGAATAGCAGACTTCATTTTAAATATTTAAAAACATGTTATGAAAAATCCTCTTATTATGACATCCAGACCGGGTTCGGGATTTTTTAAATTCCTGATGTATGCAATTATCGCCGCATGTCCCTGTCTGCTTCACCAAACTTTCGCTGCAGATAACGGACAGGATGACGGCCGGCACACAGCAGTCACCATTTCAGGCGAACAGTTCCATATTAACGGTGTCCCAACCTACCGGGAGGCCACATGGACTACCTCCTATGCCCGGGAATACCCGGTGGAAGGTCTTTTGTTCAATGCCCGCCTGGTACAGGGGATTTTTGATGATCTTAACCCTCTGACCATGGGTCAATGGATTTATCCTGATCTGCGCGAATGGGATGCTGACAGGAACACTGACGAGTTTATAACTGCAATGGCTTCATGGAGGGAGCACGGGCTCCTGGCCTTTACGCTTAATCTCCAGGGAGGCTGCCCCTATGGTTATTGTAATGATCAGCCCTGGGACAATTCTGCCTTCTCACCCGATGGTTCTTTGAGGACAGATTTCATGAACAGGCTTGAACGAATACTCGACAGGGCTGATGAGCTTGGCATGGTGGTCATTCTCGGGTATTTTTATTTCGGACAGGATGAAAACCTGGTTGATGAAGCGGCGGTAGTAAGGGCGGTTGAAAATGCCACACACTGGGTGCTTGAGAAAGGATATACAAATGTCATAATTGAGATCAATAATGAGTGCAACGTAAGGTATGATCATGAGATACTGCAATGCCACCGGGTCCATGAATTAATAGAGCTGGCCGGGAGCATTTCCGTCAACGGCAGGTCCCTTTACGCAAGCACTTCCCTCGGGGGGGGATCGGTTCCTCCTGCCAGCATAATAGAAACCTCCGATTATATCCTGCTGCACGGTAACGGAGTGCGGGATCCCGGACGTATGGTCCGGATGATAGAGCAGGTCAGGCAGATGGATGTTTACAGTCCAAAACCGATTGTAAATAATGAGGATGATCAGCCGTGGAGGGTCGATGATCAGGGATGGGAAGAGGATGGGAATAATTTCACCGCCTGTGTAAAGAATTATGCCTCATGGGGTTATTTTGATTTCAGGCTGAGAGATGAGCATGATGATTACAACCTCGGATTTCAGAGCATCCCGGTCAACTGGCAGATCAGCTCCGAAAGAAAACGGGACTTTTTTGACCTGCTTGCCTCAATAACCGGCAGTCCCGGAACTCCTGTGGTGAATATTGATTTTTCAGGCGAAACCGGGAGGGTAGCGATCGATATTGACCGGATGCCTGAAGGCGCCTCCCTTGTTGAACTGATGCTTGTTGTTAATAACCAGATTGAAGTTACTTCCGTCAAATCACCTTTCATATTCCAGCTGATGGATATCCCTTCCGGGGAACACTGGGTAAAGGCAAGGGTAATCTACAGAAGGGATGGCAGGGATATAATGATCGAGACACCTTACCACCAGAATCCCTGGTGGCCCTACGGGGGACCGGCAAGGTAGCAGGATGAGACGGATCTGCCGGACTGATGAATTAAGAAATACTGCAGCCTGTCCGAAGCCTGTAAACTTTAAGAGACTCTGCAAAAACATGGGAGAATCCCGGGTAAATATTTGCCTTGTTATGATTTCCGGAAAAGATTTCTCTTTTGACGCCTGTAAGATATCCTGATAAACACCTATTGGATCGAAAAACCTGAATAAATTAAAAATTATGAAAAGACAAAGATTTTTTTTATTGATTTTGTGCCTCATTTCAGTAATGACGGCTGAAATGCATTCTCAAAGTATAATCCGCGTTAGGCCCAAGGTAATTGACGATGTACTGGTTAATCCCGGAATCGGCTTTCAGACGTTTCAGCGGTTTAACGGAGACGAGCTAAACGAGGGAGTTGGTTGGACCGAAGGTTTTCAAATCGAATACCAGGAATTTGACGGCAATCTTGAAATGGAAGAACACCCTATGACCACAAATGCCTACTTCCGGGTTTACTGGAGATACCTTGAACCTGAGGAAGGTCAGTACAACTGGGAAATGATAGACAGGGCACTGAAGACCGCCCATGAGCGCGGACAGACACTAGCCTTGCGTATTGCACCATATGGATCAGGCAAAGAGCCAAACGACCGTACCGATGTGCCTTCATGGTACCGGGCCATGACAGGTGACAGGAATGAATGGCTACCGGGTGGAGGCCAGGGATGGCGGGTTGATGCCGAAGATCCGCGTTATGCCCGATATTTTGGCCGCGCCATAGCCGAGCTGGGCAAACGTTATGACGGGCATCCTGATTTTGAGTATATTGATATGTCCATTGTTGGGTTCTGGGGTGAAGGCAGAGGCTCAGCCATTCTTACACAACAGACCAGGGAGTCACTTGTTAATGCCTATACCGATAATTTCAAAAAGACACCCATTATTATGCTTCTGACAGATCGAAAGACCCATGATTATGCACGTTCCCAGGCTAATGTGGGATTGAGGTTTGATTGTGTGGGAGATCTTGGTTTCTGGGCTTCAGAACAGGATGGATGGAACCATATGTATGATTATTATCCTCAGATGACTATTAATTCAGGAATGCAGGATGCCTGGAAAACAGCTCCTGTAAGTCTTGAAGTATGCGGTACAATTAAAAGCTGGGTGGGACCCAGGGGTGAATGCCAGTACTGCCAGGGATATGGTGAAGAGGAACTCAAATATATTTTTGATGAAACCCTGAAATGGCGCATATCCTCATTCAATGCAAAATCTTCGGGTGTTCCCGCTGAATACAGGCATCTTGTGGACGAATGGCTTAAAAGGATGGGATACCGTTTCGCCCTTCGTCAGTTATCCTATCCGGAGTTTGCCTTCCAGGGAGAGAAAGTAAATTTCCTGTCATGGTGGGACAACAAGGGGGTTGCACCGATCTACAGGAAGAATTTTCTTCTGGCAATCAGGCTTGTGAATGAAAAAAGTTCAAGGGTTTTCATTACAGATGCCGATATAACCACCTGGTTTCCCGGCGACAATCTTTATGATGATGCAATATTTATTCCCTGGGATATGCCGGCCGGCGATTACCAGTTGCAGATAGGCATAGTTGACCGCCAGTCACGTGAACCCGGGGTGAACCTCGCCATAGAAGGGAGGGATGCCGAAGGGTGGTATTCG
>SLGC01000360.1 GCA_007123885.1 Bacteroidales bacterium
ATTAAAGATAATGAAAAAAAATCCATTTCATGTTTTGTTCCGGAAAACGAAACTTTCGATGACTAAACTGACGATCTTTCTCATTTTGTCGTTTGTCATGCTCTTTCCTGTCAATGCTGTACCGGATATAAGCATAGCAGGGACAGGGGGATCGGACAATTTTGACTTGCAACAGATCGGCGTAAGCGGTCGTGTTGTTGACTCTGAAAACGGAACACCTATTCCAGGTGTCAATGTTGTAGTCGAGGGGACAACCACCGGCGTAATCACAGATGTTGACGGTGATTACTCCCTTACGGTTGACAGGGACGCAGTCCTTGTTTTCTCCTTTGTAGGATATACCACCCGGCGAGTGCCGGTAGAAAACAGAAGCGTTATAAACGTTGATCTTGTTCCTCTGGCAATAGACCTGGACGAAGTTGTGGTTGTCGGATACGGAACGCAGAGAAGGGTAAACCTTACCGGTTCACTGGAAGTCGTAACCGGCGATGACCTTCTCAGCAGGCCTGCGCCACAGACTGTGCAGCTTTTACAGGGACGTTCGCCAAGTATGCTGATCTCAATGAATATGCGGGGCGGTGAACCCGGGGCAGGAAGGAATATCCAGGTCAGGGGAGTAGGGTCGATCTCCGGTGAATCCTCTCCACTGGTTCTTGTCGATGGTGTGGAGATGGATATGAACCTGGTAGACCCTGCCGAGATTGAAAATATCACCATACTGAAAGATGCATCTGCCTCGGCAGTTTATGGATCACGGGCCGCCTTCGGTGTGATCCTGATACAGACAAAAAGGGGGAGCGACCGTCCTATGAGAGTGTCCTACAGCAACATCACGGCTGCCAATGTTCCTTACTATACTCCCGACATGCTTGATTCCTATACCTATGCAACAGTGTTTAACCAGGCAAGGGCCAATGCCGGACTCGGACCAACTTTCGGGCCTGAACAGGTGGAGAGGATCCGTGGCTGGATAGACGGCACATATCCCTATCCCTACAATCCCGAGCAGCCGCCCTTCAACCACTGGAGGGGAAGATGGGACGGCAATGCAAATACGAACTGGGGACAGGAATTTTTCCGCGACTATTCGCTTCAGCAAAAGCACAATATCAATATCGAGGGCGGAGATGAAACAACACAGTATTTCAGCTCTATCGGATATCAGGACCAGCCCGGCATCATGGTATGGGGTAATGACAGGTACCAGAGATACAATGTAATAGGAAATATCTCAAAGCAGGTAACCGACTGGGCAAAATTTGATTTCAGCGGCAGATTCGCCAGGACCGAAAGGGATTATCCTAACGGAGGTGTATGGGGAGACAGGAGCGGTTACTGGATGCATATAAACATACTGTGGCCAACAATGCCCAAATATAACATTGACGGCACCTATAACAACCCGGTCATCTATGGATTCAGGGATGGGGGAAGAATTCTTGAAAACAACAATAATGCCCGCTTCACGATTGGCACCGAGCTGGAGCCTGTAACAGGGTGGACGACAAACATAAGATACAACTATACCTACAGGGCAGGTACCACAACCAATCTGATGTATCCCGTAACCACCTATGTGCCCAACGGGACTACAGGAAATATCGGTTTCCCGCAGACGGGCCTTTATGAAGAGCTGCGCACCGGGCATTATTCCGTATTTACTGCTTTCTCGCAGTTTCAGCGGACGGTGAACGACCACTATTTTTCGGTAATGGCAGGTTATGAGCAGGACTATGATTTCAACCGTTTCCTGATAGGTGAGGGTTACGACCTTATCACCTCAGAAGTTGCTGCAATAGCAACCGCCCTTGGCACAAAGGAGGTCACCGATATGATCAACCACTGGGCAACACAGGGTATATTCTCCCGCCTGAACTACAATTACCAGGAGAAATACCTGCTGGAACTGAGTGCCCGTTATGACGGCTCCTCGAGGTTTGAAGAAGGCCAGAGATGGGGATTTTTCCCTTCGGCATCAATCGGTTATAATGTTGCCAGGGAGGAATTCTGGGAGGCTGTTCAGCCTTACGTCCAGATATTCAAGCTAAGGGCTTCTTACGGTTCATTGGGTAACCAGTCCATCAGGGCTCCGCAGATCGTACGGCGCGGACAGGCATTCGAAGAGATAAGGGATCCCAACAGGACAAATTACCTGTACCTCGAGGAGATACCGATCTACCAGAGGCTGGGCCGGATTATGGATGGCGTAAGGCCCAATTTTGCCGATATGCCCTCTATTCGATCGGAGTTTCTTACCTGGGAAACAGTGACCACACTTAACCTTGGTACCGAAATAGGTGTACTGGACAACCGGCTGCTCGCCGAGTTTGACTGGTATCACAGAATAACCGACAATATGATGGGACCTTCAGTGCAGCTCCCTTCTGTTCTGGGTGCGGGCGCCCCGAGGACAAACAACGCAAAGCTTGAAACCAAAGGTTATGAGCTCTCCCTGCGCTGGAGGGACAGGGCCGGCAACGTGGGGTACAACATTGGAGCCTCAGTTGGTGATTATCAGACCACAATTCTTGAATACCTTAATGAAACCGGCCATGTCCATTCCTGGTACGCAGGCAAAAAGCATGGCGATGTATGGGGGTTAACCAGTGACGCCCTGATACAGGAGGATGGTGAGCCTATGCCCGATCAATCATATTACTATCACAGATGGGGTCCCGGCGATATGAAATACAAAGACCTTACCGGCAATGGCATGGTGCATCCCGGTGAACAAACCCTGGATGATCATGGTGATCTTTCAATAATAGCAAATACAACACCCAGATACCTTGTCAGCCTGACCGGCGGAATGAACTGGAGAAACTGGGATTTCAACATGTTCTGGCAGGGAGTGGGAAGCCGTCCGTTTATACCCAATAGAGGTTCGGAATACTACTGGGGGAAGCTTCACCACCCCAATTCAGCAATACTCCTTCAAAATTCCTACCATCTGGATTACTGGAGGCCGGCTGATGAAACAAATTTCCTTGGGCCAAATACCAATTCCTACAAGCCGAAGCCATATTTTTCTGCCGAACGGAACAAGAACCTTCAGACACAGACCAGGTTTGTTGATAATGCCAGGTACCTGCGCCTGAAGAATCTGCAGTTGGGTTATACCCTTCCCCAGACCATCACAAACAGGACTCCTATAGAAAATATGAGGGTCTATTTCTCGGGTGAGAACCTGCTGACATTCCAGTCATTGCCAAAGGCATATGAACCGGAAAATATGATCGCTTCCGGCACATACATGAGGACCTATCCTATTTACCAGTCGTTTTCCCTTGGTCTTAATGTTACTTTTTAAAGCTTAATCAAATAAAAAATTATAGATCATGAATTATAAAAAACTTATCATAAGCCTGCTTGGGCTCATTGCAATATTTTCTGCATGCCAGGATGACTGGCTTGACAGAAAACCCCTGGACCAGGTCACGGAGGCAGCCTTTTTTCAAAGGCCCGGAGATTTCCTGGTTTATGTCAACCGGTTTCATACTTCCACCGGCGGTACTTTTTCCTGGAGTGACGTGAATACTGATTATATTATCCAGAGTCACAGTCTTCCAACCCGTCTTGCAGGAGAATCCACCATACATGACGGACCCGGATACGGATATGGAAATATAAGGAGGGTCAACTATCTGCTTGAACATTCAAGGAGATGGCAGGGCGATTTTGATGATATTAAACAGGCCGTTGGAGAGGCTCATTACTTCAGGGCTTTATACTACTGGAGCCTGTTGAGGAATTTTGGCGGCGTTCACTGGGTTGACTTCGTACCGACCATGGATTCGCCAGTTCTTTATGAAGACAGGACTACAAGGAATGTTATCGCCGACAACATAATAGCAGACCTTGATACTGCTTCAATGTACCTGATGGCTGACAGGGGCGACGGATACTCCCGGCTGCCTAAATGGTTTGCCCTTCTGCTTCAGTCACGTGTTGCACTTTATGAAGGCAGATGGCAGAAATATCATGACGGCACACCTTTTGGAGTTCAAAATGCAAATCCGGATAAATATTTTGCAATAGCCGCGGCTGCTGCGGAGCAGATAATGAATTCGGGACTTTACTCCCTGCATTCAACAGGCGATCCGGCCAATGATTACTATAATACCTTTAACTGGCGGGATTTTACAAATAATCCCGAGGTGATGAGATGGACAAAAATGGACATCGAACAGGGTATCAATGCAGGCAGAAAACTCTTCTACCTTGCCTATCCTGAAAACAGGGGAATAACCAAGCAGTTTGTCGAGCAGTACCTTTGTACCGACGGGTTGCCGATAGCATTGAGCCCCCTTTACATGGGTGATGAGACCATTGAGGATGAGGTGCAGAATCGTGACCCAAGGATGGATCAGACCATCTTTACCCAGGATAATCCGCTATATATATATGATGACGGCACGGTAGATTATTACGATGTGATGTTTGGCCGGATGTTCCAGGATCACAGCCACTCCGGCTCAACAGGGTACCACCAGCGCAAGCATTACTATGAATTCAGGGCATACCATCACACACAGCATGAGGAGACCCCTACCCTTAATGACAGGTATGCAGAGGTGCTGCTGAATTATGCAGAAGCCAAAGCGGAAATGGGCACACTGACCCAGGCAGACCTGAATAACTCGATCAATCTCCTGAGAGACCGTGTTGCCATGCCCCATCTTGACATGAATAATATAGCAACTGACCCGAACTGGTATTTCCCCGACCTGTCTCCCATTATCAATGAAGTAAGGAGAGAGCGGTTCATTGAACTGGCCTCTGAGGGTTTCCGTATGGACGATCTGATTAGCTGGGCGGCAATGAAATACCTGATTGGCACCAGGGGAACCGGGGCGAAGGCTGACCAGTTCCATCATGACCCCAATTTGCCTCTCACGGCTGACGGTTATCTGGATATCTACCAGGACGCATTTCCTAATGGATATCAGTTCAAGCTGGATCGCGATTATCTCTGGCCGATACCCGAAGCCCAGATAAGGCTGAATCCAAACCTGACACAGAATCCCGGCTGGTAATTCTTTCTCGCCGGCCATTATGATCTGCAACAATTACCTGTTATTTCAACAGGTAATTGTTTGCATTTTTACTATTGATGAAAAAATCCGTTAAGTTTAGCACAAATTACCTGACCAAAATCATAACATAATGGAAATTAAAAATAACTTACCCGGCAGGCGGGAATTTCTCGGCAGCATGGCAACCCTGGGAGCAATGGGAGCAATCGGGGCAGGAAATCTGCTTTCTTCCTGCGGCCGGCAAAGGACAGAGTTTAAAATGCCCCCGTCGCCTGAGATTGCACCTGACGGACCTCCACTTAAAGCCGGCATGATCGGTTGCGGCAGCAGGGGGACCGGTGCAGCATTCGATTTTCTCAATGCAGGACCGAACCTGCAGATCACTGCTCTTGCAGATATTTTCCAGGATCGTATCGATAATTGCCGGCGGGCACTAAAGGAAAGACATGGAGTGGAAATACCCGATGAAAATTGCTTTGTCGGATTTGATGCATACAAGAGGGTCATCGACTCGGACGTGGATGTCATCCTTGAAACATCCCTGGCATACAGCCGTCCCCTCCATTTTGAGGCAGCAGTCCGGGCAAGGAAACATGTATTTCTTGAAAAGCCAGCAGGAGTCGACCCCGTCGGGGTCAGATCGGTGCTTGCTGCTGCCAGGATGGCTGAATCTGCAGGACTGACCGTTGTGGCAGGAACCCAGAGAAGGCACGAGCTCAACCGTATAAAAACCTTTGAAATGGTTAAGAACGGTGCGATCGGTGATCCGATTTCCGGAAACTGCTATTCCAATACAATGGCCTCTCCTTTTGTTGCACGGCAGCCAGGGTGGACCGATATGGAATACATGCTGAGGAATCGGGGTAACTGGATATGGCTCACAGGCGACACCATTGTCAACATGCTGGTACATACCATAGATGTCCTTAACTGGTTCTTTGAAAAATACCCGGTAACCGCAACCGGGTTTGGTGGCCGTCACCGCAGGCATGTGGGTGACATGTATGACTTTTTCAGCGTAGACTTTGCCTTTGATGACAACAGGCGCTACCAGGGGATGTGCCGTCAGATGGATGGCTGCGACAATAAGGGGGGTATATTGCTGTTCGGATCAGAAGGGTATACCAATTGCCGGGACAGGATATGGGACTATAATAATAATCTTGTATGGCAATATGAGTATCCTCCGGATGACCAGGGCAGGCCGGGTACCAGGCTTGCAGTGTCGCCGTTTAACCAGTCACATATCAATATGGTAACCGCCATCCGCACCAATAACCCTGTAAATGAAGCCATAACTATGGCCTCTTCCACCCTGGTTGCCCTGATGGGAAGGGAATCGGCCTATACCGGAAGGGATGTTACCTGGGATGATATGATGAATTCAAACCTGGATCTGCTGCCTGAAAAGGTGCATCTTGGTCCGATAAACATACAGCCGGTATCCCCGGTACCAGGAACACCACCCGGTGGCTGATTACATTTACCGCTTGAAGCATTAGCTTGATATACCTCATTTCTAAATTATCACGTTTAATTAAATAAATCAATTACGATGGAATCAAAATCAAAAAGCAGACGCGAATTTCTTGGAGATGCTGCTGCACTTGGAATTATAGGCGCGATTGGTGCAGGTCATCTTCTTTCCTCCTGCACTTCCCGGAGGGAAGAATATGAAACACCGGTCCTGCTTGACAGGGCTCCCGATGGTCCTCCGTTGAAAGCCGGATTGATAGGATGCGGCGGCAGGGGAACCGGTGCAGCACTTAATTTTGTTGATGCAGGGCCCAATCTGCAGATAACCGCCCTGGGAGATGTATTCCAGGACCGGCTTGATTTGTGCAGGAGCTCACTGAAGGAACAACGGGGAATAGATATACCTGATAATAAATGCTTTACGGGCTTCGATGCCTATAAACATGTTATAGATTCGGATGTTGATGTGATAATTTGTGCCGCACCACCACATTTCAGGCCAATGCATTTTGAAAGGGCCATTCAGGCAAGAAAACATTGCTTCATTGAAAAGCCGGTTGCGGTTGACCCGGTGGGTGCCAGGATGGTCATGGCTTCAGGCAGGATGGCTGAAGCTGCGGGATTATCGGTGGTTGCAGGAACACAGTTGAGGCATGCAAGAGATTATAATACTACCTTTACAAAAATAAAAAACGGTGCAATAGGAAAATTGATAGGAGGAAATTCTTTAAGATTACAGGCAGGGTTCCGCCAGCCCGTAAGGCTGGACGGATGGAGCGACATGGAATTCATGCTGAGAAACTGGACAACATGGACCTGGCTGTCGGGCAACCATTATGTCGAGCAGTTTGTGCATCATATCGATGTGCTCAACTGGTTTTTTGAAAAATATCCTGCCCTTGCAATAGGAGTAGGCGGAAGACATGCCTTGCAAACCGGTGACCAGTATGATTTTTTCAGTGTCGAATTTGCTTTTGATGACGGTCTGAAATATTATACAATAGCGCGCAGGATCCCGGGATGTTATAACCGGTCCGGAAACCATCTGATTTATGGCACGAAAGGATATACAAACTGCCAGAACCGTATATGGGATTATGATCATAATGTTATCTGGGAATATGAAAATCCACCGGGTGAAGATGGCCAGCCTGCAGAACGCCCCCCGGTCACAATGACCGAGCAGTCACACATAAATCTGGTGACCGCCATACGTACCAATAATCCTGTAAACGAATCCATCAGGATGGCCTCTTCAAGCCTGGTAGCCATAATGGGACGGGAGTCAGCCTATACAGGACAAATGGTAACCTGGGATGATATGATGGAATCCTCACTGAGACTGGGACCTGAAGAATACCGGATGGGACCTGTTGATATCAAAGCCGAACCTCCTGTACCGGGAAATCAGGCATGATAAAAAAAACCATTGGTGCTGCAAGTCCGGCGCTGAGCCGGGATGCGACACCAATGGCTGAACAGCTCAGGTTCAGGTTGAATTAACTTGTTAGATCGAGCAGAAACTGCCTGGCTTTTTTCGCCTCATTATTTACATAGTCCAGTTCACCCATCGACAGGCACTCCACAACCAGCGGACCGCGGGTAAAGCCTCCCTGCCTGAGGTTGGCAAATACTGTTTCAAAATCGACCATACCGGTACCAGGTGTAAGGTTAACATCCCTGGGTTCATGACTATAATCTTTGACGCACATCCCTGTAACAACGCCGTCTACCTCGCGTGAATCATCAACCGGGTCCAGTTCAGCATGGGTGTACCAGTAAATGTTCCCGGGATCGTACCAGACACTGAAATTTTGGTGACCCACCCTTTCCACCAGGGCCTTGCATTGCGGTCCGGTTGTATTAGAGCCGCCATGGGGCTTAAGGCTCAGGCTCACTCCGCGTTCAGCAGCAAGATCGCAACATTCGGCAATGGCTTTGTAATAATTATTCTCCAGTTCGATATTTGTTGTTCCCCCGAATACAATATTCCTGCAACCTGCGTCACCGGCATTATTGATAAGCCTGGTCAGGCCGGATATTCCATCCTCAAGTGAATTCCTGACATCCACGTTCCCATATAAAGATGCAATCTTCAGGTTCCTTTTCCTGGCTTCCTCACCGACCTGGTATGCCTCGTCGGGAGCAGTATCGGCAGTAATGATCAATCCCCGGTCAGACGACATAAGCCCGGCATATTCGTATCCTGCCCCTGCAATACCATCAAATGCCACCCGGTATTCATACTTTGCCCAGGGACGGGTAAAACAGCCAATTTCATAACGTGACCTCTGGCAAGAGGAAATCAGTGCAGCGCCTGTCGAGGCCAGCATGACACTGCCAATGAATTTGCGGCGGGAAATTAAATCAGGTTTTTTGTGTACCATAGTTACTGGATTAAGTTAATGTTTCAAAAATAAAAATTTTCTGCGCCGTGAATGCTGCAAAATAAAAAATAATTATTAAAAAGTCTATGTAGTCCGGATCGATCTGTTATTTCTGTCATAGACCACTTTCCGGCCGGTTTCCCGGGATTTCGCCGCCATAAGTACCGCTACTGCATGCTGGTATCCGGCTTCGAGAGAGGCATTGGGCGTCCCTCCCCCACGGATACATTGCAGCCAGTCCAGGAAATGATCAGGCCGGTTTACAGGATTCACCTTTTGGGAGCCGTCGATAGAACCATCACTGTTAGGACATCCTTCATCATTATAAAGCGGGGCGTTCCAGTTGCCCAGTATCAGATTTGCCTTGTCGCCGTAGAAATTGCGGACACTCCCGTAACCATTGCCAAGATTATTTGAGCTGGTTACCATGAACCCTTCGGGATAGATCCAGGTAGCCTGGACACAGTCAGGAGCGGTAAAATTGTATTCATCTTTCCATGTAAATGTCCTTCCAATGCAGATACATGATTCAGGCAGCTTCGCCCCGGTGATGCAATGTACCAGATCAATGAAATGAGAACCAAACGCAGAAATGGGTCCGTGTGAAAATTCTTCATATCCATACCATCCTGAATATGTATTGGGACAAAACGGTCTTGCCGGCCGGTCATGGAGGAATTCAGCCCAGTCCACATCCTCTTCCCTGATATCCTTCAGGTACCTGTACCAGTATGGGCGTGGACTGTTACGGGATTCTTCAATTCTGGAAATATTGCCAAAAGTGCCTTTTCCGAACAGTTCCCTGCATCCCTCAATGCCTGGGAGGCTCCGGATCTGGGTTCCAACCTGGACAACAACACCGGCCTTTTTAACAGCATCATAAGCTCTGATAAGCTTATCCATCTCTGTTGCCATCGGCTTTTCAATATAAATATGTTTCCCCGCCCCTGCTGCTGCCTCCATGTGGGTTGTGTGAAGATGATCGGGCGAGGCGATCATAACAGCATCGACGTTTTCCATTGCAAGCAGATCACGGTATGATACAAAACGGGAAGCATCACGGCCAAACCAGCTTCTGACATGTTCATTTGCCTGTTCACGTGCAACGCTCCAGGGATCACAGAGGGCTGTTATCTCGACATTCATCTTCTTTAAATGAGGGTATACACCTTTCATCAATCCATTAATACCCCTGTCGCCGCACCCGATAATTCCAATGCGGATCCGGTCATTTGCGCCGGTGCCGGCAGCAGCCTTTGCGAACGGAACCGTTGATGCACCCATTCCCATGGCAGCAGTAACCGAAGTTTTTATAAAACCTCTCCTGGATAAATTTTTCATTTCATAAAAGTTTGGTTAACATACAGGATATTTTTAATGACACACAAACGAAAACATCTGAAGAGAAATCTCATCCACCACTTCCGGATCAATTTTTGCTTCTTGTTTTTTACACGATAAATGTATGGAAAAACCCGGACATAATTTCCCTCAGGGATCCTCTTTTTCCGGCAAACCATGCATTTCCGGTTTATTGAACATTCGGACATCATTTCCCGCAGGGATCCTCTTTTTCCAGCCTTGCATTTCCGGTTTATTGAACATTCGGACATAAAAAAGATTGATCCGTCAGATTTTTTTAATACATTTATTGTCCGGCAAAATGCGGGCTGGCATTAAACATAAGATTGGACAACCAAACAGATAAACATGCAAAAAACTGTACTGGGAATATTTGCACATCCCGATGATGCTGAGATGCTTTGCGCAGGAACCCTGTCCCTGCTTAAAGGGGTGGGGTGGTCGGTACATATCGCCACTCTCTCTCCCGGTGATAAAGGCACAGCAGAGTATTCAAAAGAAGAAATAAGCAGTATAAGAAGAAAGGAAGCCCGGTCTGCCGCCAGTCTTATTGATGCTACCTATCACTGCCTTGAATTTGAAGACGCCTATATACTTTATGACCGGGAATCCATCAACAGGACAACTGCCCTTGTAAGAAAAGTAAAGCCCGCGGTTGTTTTCACCCTTCCTCCTTCCGACTATATGGTCGATCATGAAATGACCAGTCTTCTGGTCCGGACCGCATGTTTTTGCACAGGCGTGAAAAACATGGATATCGGGGAGCCACCCTTTGAACCTGTTCCCTGGCTTTATTATTCAGATCCCGTTGAAGGAAAGGATACATTCGGCAATCATGTAAAACCCTCCTTTTATGTGGATATCAGCAGTGAGATGGAAATCAAGACCAAAATGCTTGAATGTCACGAAAGCCAGCGCAACTGGCTGAGAGAACATCATAAAATGGATAATTATATAATTTCAATGCAAAAACATTCAAAAGAAAGAGGAGATGAGGCAGGCACCGCATATGCGGAGGGATTTATCCAGCATCTGGGACATGGTTATCCCCAGGATAATATATTGAGGGAGATCCTTCCTGAATACATAATGGTGAACCAGCCCTGAGAGATTACCGAAAGCCAGGTATTTTCAACAACGGGGTGGACCGCTATACACGATCAATTAACCAACTCAAATACCATAAACTAAAAATCTTTATCATGGCAAGAAAAAAAAGTATGCTGGCCCCGGGCTGGTGGGATTACACTACCCTTGACGATGAAATTTTAAATGATGCGGCAAAACTTGAACCGGAAGACCTGCTTCAACTTTCAAGGAATGGATTTAAGGTTGTATTTTACGACACACTTGAAGATTTCTACCTGGCAGAAGCCCTTGAATATATTACTGCATGGAAACAGGCGACCCCGGATAATCCTGTCGGGGTATGCGGGCCAATTGGACCTACCGAGCAGCTTCCCCTTGTTGCACGAATTGTAAATGAACTGCAATTGGATCTGTCCAATGCCCATTTCTGGGGAATGGATGAGTGGTATGAAAACGGCAGGGAGGTGGATGTAACACATCCGCTCTCTTTTGAGAAGGCTGACAGGGAGTTATGCTTTAACAGGATGGATAAAAAATACAGGATACCCGATTCAAACCTGCACTTTCCAAAGGCCGACACCTCCGGTTTCATCAACAGCTGGAACAGGATAAGATGTGCTGTCATGCAGGGTGGACAGGGTGATATAAAACACTGGGCTTTTAATGATCCCGTCAAAAGAGAAGGTATTTACAAGGATAATCCCCCTTCGCCGGAGGAATACAGGAAACTCACCACCCGGGTTGTTGATCTGCATCCCGTTACCTGCATGCAAAATGCCCGAACCAGTGCAGGCGGCGTTGTTACAGGTGTACCTGTACAGGCCATAACTGTCGGACCTGTTCAGACCTGGCAGGCGGAAAAAGTATCAATCTGGCATGCAGGCACCCATGACAACGCTTTTGGACAGCGGCTTACTGCCTTTTTGATCGGCAGGAAAATTGTTGACAGCTCAGTACCAATGTCGCTTTTAGCCGATCATCCCAATGTGCAGTTTAACTATTACAGGGGCGGTATAGGAACATGTAAACCCGAAATGCATTGATTTAAGGACCATAAAAGTTAATAAAATCAGTGCCGGAAAATAATGCACCATTAGTGAGCCCCGCATTAAAAATTGCCCGATACCAAAGCCTTGAAAAACCGGGATTGAGCATGAAGCTCCTCAGGAACATTTCAGCCTGTTCTTTCCCGGTTAAGGAATTTACTTGTTCTTTTCCGCAGATTCATCAGCGGCAAATACCGCTTTATGAGATATTAAAGCCTCTGAAAGACTGGTCAGGGGCATATCCCTGTTTTCATCCACTGACTTAAAAAACTCCTCGAACTGTGCCTGGTAAGGATGGTCGGCAACATCTCCCGAATCGATCATGCTCATGGAAAGCTTACTCCACTGGTTTTTATCAAGAGCTCCAAATTTTGTTGAGTAAAACTTATTGTCAAGAAGGGTGCCTTCGCTTCCAATAAGATGAACCCTGAGATAATAAGGCTGAAGACAATCAATAACAGAAGCCACTTTGCCAACTGTGCCATTTTTAAATTTAATAATGGAAACCGATGTTGAAGGATATTCATACTTACTGAAATCCTTGTTCGCCGAATTGGTGGAATAACTTGTTATGGATTCAAATTCATTGCCCATACAAAGGAATAACGCATCCATGGAATGGCAACCGGCTGAGAGAAGACTGCTTCCTGCAGCTTCCTTTTTTATGTTCCAGCGAAATTGATGGTACCAGGGACCTATTCCATGGTAATAATCCACCTCGCCGTAATGTATCTTTCCAAGAAGTCCGCTGTCAATTAAAGCTTTTGTTGTAATGAATTGCCCGGCGTACCTTGCCTCGAAACATACACATGCCTTCACTCCCGCCTCCTTTACTGCCGAGTCTATGGCAAGGCAGTCATCCCAGCTCAGGGCCAGAGGCTTTTCAATTATCATGTGCTTGCCTGCCCTTGCAGCAGCAATTGCCTGTTTTGAATGGTCGGCCGGGTAACTGCAAATCGATACAATATGAATATCCGGACTGGCAAGCATTTCATCAAGATCGGTATAACATGTGATTTTAGATCCGTGCCTGGCACTAATTTCTCCATCAACATGCCGGCGGGAAGAATAAAGTGATGTTACCTGCGCCAGGGAAGTGTTATTAATAGCCTCGATATGAGCTCCTGCGGCCCAGCTGTAACCGATAATACCAACATTGAACTTTTTCATCTGTTTGTGTTTTTATAATTAAGATAAATTGGGATCCGACCCGGACTGAACTATCCCTGTTTTGAAAGTTTCACTCATGGATTGTCCAAAGTTTGTGTTTTCTGTAAAATTTACCACAAGATAAAAAAAATAAATTACCCGGAAGCAAAAAATCAAGCAAATTGCAGCATGGTATAATCATCAGTTTTTTTTCAGAATAGTTGTACATTTCAAAAAAAAATCTGAATTTGTGATCAAATCCTTTTTAACATGAAGAACAAAATAATTGTAGCAGGAAGTTCCAATACCGACATGGTGGTGAAAGTGCCCCATATTCCGTCTCCCGGCGAGACTGTTATGGGCTCGGAATTTCTGACCATTCCGGGAGGAAAAGGTGCCAACCAGGCTGTAAGTGCCGCAAGGGCGGGCGGCGATGTTGCATTTATAGCCTGTGTTGCCGACGACAGCTTTGGAAAGGAGTCTATTGAGAACTACAGGAAAGATGGCCTTGATACATCATTTATGAAAGTTGTACAAGACATCCATTCGGGTATAGCCCTGATAAATGTTGCAGCAGATGGCGAAAACAGCATCGCTGTTGCCCCGGGTGCAAATTCCCGGCTGCTTCCGGAGGACATATACAATTCCCGGAAAGCTTTTGCAGGGGCAGGAATCGTGCTCGTGCAGCTAGAGATCCCGCATGAAACAGTTCATGCGGTTGCAGAGGTTGCAGGGGAAGAAAATATACCACTGATACTTAATCCCGCACCGGCAGCAAAGCTTTCTCCGGGACTCCTGAAAAAAATATCCATTATCACTCCCAATGAAACAGAAGCTGCACTGCTTACATCTTTTAACGAGATAAATTCCGATACCATCCCCTTGATGGCAAGAGAGCTCTATGACCTGGGAATTGAAACAGTGATCATAACCCTCGGAAGCAAGGGCGTCTATCTTCTGGACAGCAATTTCCAGGGAATGATTCCCGGTTACAGGGTAAAGGCAGTGGACACAACAGCAGCGGGTGATGTTTTCAACGGTGCGCTGGCCTATGCACTTTCGCAGGAAGAAACCACAAGGCGTGCCGTTGATTTTGCACAACGTGCTGCAGCCATATCTGTCACCAAAATGGGTGCCCAGCCTTCAGCTCCCACGTTTGCGGAAATATCAGGATATAATTTTACATGATTGCACCACTAATTCAACCTGTTGTTTAACGTTCATGACCATGAAGTCCGTGATCTTTCAGAAGGCTGATCACCCTGTTGACCGGAAGAGGCCCGGCTTTGTTTCCGTCGCGTCCCTCCATACCTTCAGACATGAACAGCGAATTGTAAATTGCCTCCTGAGTTTTCGAATCATTCAAAAGGGCAATTTATAAAATATTTCACAGCCATCCTTAATACCCTTTACGCATTTACGGATTAATACGGGTTATTTGGTTTCATTACCACAGGCCTGATTATGGCTTTGCCCGAAAGGCATGTATGGATGGTGTTTTTATTAACTATAAAATATATTTTTGGTAAAATTATCCGCGAATAAATAAACTCAGATAAATAACTAAAAAAGATGAAGCGAATAATAACATTAATCTCAGGGATCCTCTTGCTTTTCCAGGCATCCATTGCAGGAACACTGGAAAGCAGGCTGGACAGCCTGATGGATCTGTACCACCGGTACAATAATTTTACAGGTACCGTACTGGTTTCCCGTGACGGAGAGATCCTGTACACTCAAGGATTTGGATTTGCCAGCCTTGAACATCTTGTACCCAATACTCCCCGGACAAAGTTCCGGATCGCTTCCATATCCAAGCAATTTACATCCATGCTTGTAATGCAGCAGGTAACCCTGGGCACTATGTCACTCGATGACCCTGTACGGAACTATCTGCCCGATTACCCGGCACCACAGGGTGAGATAATTACCATACACCACCTGCTTTCGCATACATCGGGAATGCCCCATTACGCAGGTATACCCGACTTTTTTGATCTTTACGGCCGGAGAGCATTTCTACACAACGAGTTTGTCGGACTTTTCCGGGACCTTGAACTTTTGTTTGACCCGGGTGAAAAATACAGCTATAGCAGTTTTGGATATTATCTGCTTGGCTATATTCTTGAAAATGTAACAGGTAAATCTTTCAGCGACCTGCTGTATGAAGGTATACTGGAACCCCTTGAAATGTACGATACCGGGATCGTAAACCACCGGCAGGTTCTTCGTAACAAAGCCACCGGGTATGATATGAAACCTGCGTCGTTTGAACTGGCCGGATTTAGGGATCTTTCAACAGCGCTTGCCACTGGCGATATGTACTCGACACCTCTGGATATGGTAAAATGGGAAAAAGCGCTGCGGGAATACAGCCTGCTTGAACGGGAATCGCAGGAAAAGATATTCACGCCAAATCTGAACGGGTATGGTTACGGATGGACCATAGGACACCGCGCCGTCAACAATGACAGCGTTCTTTACCATCAGCATACCGGGGGCACCAATGGCTTTACAAGCATTGCAACAAGGATACCCTGCGATGGATACTACATCCTGGTTTTTTGCAATACCCGGCCGGCAGAGATCAGGCCGGTGGAGGAGAACATACTGCGGATCCTTTACGGCAACGAGCCTGATTTTATCCCCAGGCCATAACCTGGCCCTTGATCCGGCTACACACTGACATGCAAGGCAATGCGGGCTTCCCGGTCCGGAAACATAGCAGTGTTGCCTGCCGTAATAAAAATAAGCAGGCTTCGGGGGACTAGCGATGGTGGTAGAGTTCCCAGCCAAGATAGTTTCCGGCTGCCTCTTCAATAATGGATGCGACATTGCCGCGGGTCATGGCCACATGATGTTCAAACCCGTTCTTGCAGATGAATTTAAGCAGATCCTGGAGGTTGTTCACCCGCGATACCGCAATACCCCCGTCCATCCCGTAAGGATCATCAGTAAAATCACCTTCACCCAGATAAGCTTTGATAATTCCTGCCGTGTCATCCGTTGAGATCCTGAAGAAAGAGAACGGTCCCGCAGCAACCTTGCCTTTTATGGCCCCAAAGGTATCCTCATGGCCCAGGACAGTCCCCAAAATATCGAGCGTGGATATCTCCAGCTCGCCCTGCATGAAGCTTTTGGGAAAATTGCTGCAGTGGGTGCAGACGCACATGTTGCGGTCGTTGCCGAAGTTATTGTTCCAATCCAGGAGTGCCGGGGGATTGCCGGAGGCAAGCAGCAGTGCATACATGGAAACTGCTCCTGCTATGTCAACCTCGCATGCTCCGGGCAGGAACCTCTCTCCCATCATACTCATGGTCACACATGTAGCGCAACCATAGTTTTTCTGTACCGAATCCCAGCACTGTATGGCTGTTGCATCTATACGGTTATCCTCCACCCATTTTCCAAGAGCCAGGCCAAATGCGGCCTGCCTTTCTATCTGTTCCTTTTTTATTCTCTGCGGTATCCTGCCGTAATCCCGTATCTCTTCAATTCTCTCCTGCATCACTGCCGAGCCGGAATCGATCCTTCCGGCGGAAGCGAATATTTCGGAAAGATCTACCGGATAGACCGTTATACCGTAAGCCTGAAGCAGTTTCTCGCTGCAGCGCATTGTCTGGAATGCCCCGGGACGGGCCCCTACAGCCCCTATCCTGGCATTCCTGAGGCCGTTGACCACGCGGCATACGCCTGCAAAATATTCAAGGTCACTGTCAAATAATTCGCTTTCAAGGGCATAGGTATGGAAAGTAGTATCTGTAAAAGGGATCCCGTACTGGTACAGGTTATTGCAAACGGAGATCTTACCGCAAAAAGCATCCCTGCGGCTCCCGACGTCCACCCGGTCGTTGTCATCATCACAGGCCTGGATAAGAACCGGGACATCAAGCTTCGAGAGGCTTAGCGAATTTACAACCCCTATCTCATCACCGAAATTGGGCAGCACCACTATCACCCCGTCGATCAGGTCGCGGTTTTTCCTGAAAAGCTCAGCACATTTCAGTGCGTCTTCCAGGGTTTCCACATTTCCGGTCGGGGTTTCCCCAGATGCGAGTATTACATGCCCGTTACCCGACTTCTCAATTTTCTCAAGCAACACCCTGCGGGCCTCTACAGCCAGCTTTGAGTTGAATATGTTGCGGGTAGCAACTATAAGTCCGAATGTAAGTTTCTGTTTGTATCCCATGATCAGATGTTTTATTGTTTGGTGAAAGATTTATTCAGTTGTGGGTGCCCCGGTAATGCCCGATAACAGTTCAAACCACAATGGTAGCAGGATGATGCATCCGACCTGGTAACAAACGGTCAGCAGCAACAACTCACCGAAAGCGTAATTCCGTCAAGTAACTCACAGGCAATCAATTGGCATTAACGCAAACTGCACCGGAAGCAGGATGCGATTTGAGAGCCTCCTATTCTGCGCCTCCCACCATTACCAGCCTTACCGCCCTCTTCCATCCCCCGTACAGGTGTGACACAACTTCAGGCGGCATGGAGCTCTCTATCACCTCGCCGCTCCTCAGCTTTTCAAGTTCAGCGGTTGTATCCCACCAACCCGCAGAGAGTCCGGCAGCAAGGGCCACACCCAGTGCAGAGCCCTCACTGGTGAAACTCCTGTTTATTTTTCCGCCGATGATGGCACTCTGGAACTGCATCAGGAAGTCATTCTTTACCGGTCCCCCGTCAACCCTCAGCTCGATTTCATCAATGCCGGCCCCCTCCTTCATCAGATCGACAAGATCCTTAACCTGGTAGGCGATCGATTCAAGCGCCGCCCTCACTAAATGGGCCTTCCGGGTGCGGAAGGTCATACCGCAGATCATTGCCCTTGCCCGGTGGTTCCAATACGGCGCACCCAGTCCCGCGAAAGCGGGAACCAAATAGGTACCATCGGTCGAGTCCACTGAAGCTGCCAGCTCAGATGTCTCCTCAACCGAACCGATAAGTTGCAGGTCATCCCTCAGCCATTTGATGGCCGAGCCGGTTGAGTGTATATTACCTTCAAACACGTATGCCACCGAGCCCTTCATCCCGTAACCGACCGATGTTACCAGTCCCCGCGGCGCCGGAAGCGGTTTTGTGCCGATATTCATCATGATAGATGAGCCGGTACCGTAGGTGGCCTTGGTCATTCCCGGACTGAAGCAGAGCTGCCCGAACAAGGCTGCGTGCGAATCGCCCATCACACCGGTAATTGGTACCGGACTGCTGAAAATCCCCGCAGCAGTCGTTTCGCCGAACAGGTGGTCGGAGAAGCACACCTCAGGGGCCATCGACAGCGGGATTCCCAGCTCGTCCATTATTTCGCGGTCCCATGACAGCGTATTGATATTGAACAGCATGGTCCTGCAGGCATTCGAATAATCGGTGGCATGGACCCTGCCGCCCGTCAGGTTCCAAATCAGCCAGGAGTCGGTCGTGCCGAACAGCAGCTCGCCCCTCCCCGCCTTTTCCCTTGCGCCGGGCACGTTGTCGAGTATCCAGCTTATTGCCGTAGCCGAAAAGTAGGGGTCAATGATCAGCCCGGTCTTTTCCCGTATCCTCTCCTCCCATCCATCCTGCCTGAGCCTGTCGCACCGTTCCGCCCCCCTGTTGCACTGCCACACTATGGCGTTGTAAACCGGTTTTCCCGTTTTCCTGTCCCACACCACCGCCGTCTCCCGCTGGTTGGTGATGGCCAGTGCAGCGATAGCCATATCCGGCTGACCGGAAGCAATTTCCCCTATCACCCCGATTGTGTTTGCCATTATCTCTTCGGCTTCGTGTTCCACCCATCCGGCGCGGGGGTATATCTGCGCATGCTCCTTCGACAGCCTTGACACCACAGCGGCATTACGGTCGAATAGCACCGCCTTGGTGGCCGATGTACTCTGATCGATAGATAATATGGAGAAATTTTTCATATTCACTTCTCACTCACTCGCTTCTGGAATTGAACTTTTCTATAACTACTGCAAGCAGGATCACAACACCCTTAACTACCTGCTGCCAGAACGGCGATACGTTGAGCAGCACCAGTCCGTTATTCAGAACCCCGATAATAAGTGCACCCTGTACTGTACCCATAATGGATCCCTTCCCTCCTGAAAGGGATGTGCCGCCTATTACCACTGCTGCAATTGAATCGAGTTCCAGTCCCATACCGGCATTCGGCTGGGCTGAATCCAGTCTGGATGTGACTATTATGCCTCCTACAGCTGCAAGTGCACCTGCTATGGTATATACTATTATCTTGATACGTCTGACGTTCAGACCTGATAAAGCAGCCGCCTTTTCATTACCTCCAACAGCATATATGTGTCTTCCCAGCGGTTTCTTTTTTGTCAGGACGACAGCCCCGGCAACTACTGCTGCCGCTATCCATACGGGCATGGGAATACCAAGCAGCCAGCCGGTCCCTATAAAAGCCATGTTGCCTTCAAAGCCGGTTATGGGGAATCCTCCTGTCCACAGCATCGTCAGTCCCCTGGCAATGGTCAGCATCGCCAGGGTTGCTACAAAGGGCGGCACCCTGAAGCGGGTAATGACCAGCCCGTTGAACCAGCCAAGGAGAGATCCCGCCAGTATTCCTCCTGTTATGGCACCAAAAAGGGTAAACCCTATATAAATATTTGCATCTGCAAACCCGGCGCCGAACTTAAGCAGCCCTGCGGTAATGGCACCGCATAGTGCAAGAACCGACCCTACAGAAAGGTCGATACCGGCGGTAAGTATGACCAGTGTCATGCCCACTGAAACAATAAGGTTTACCGATATCTGCCTCATGATATTCCAGCTATTTTCAGTAGTAAGAAAGCGGTCTGTGAGTAAGCTCAGGATAATGACCATTATCAACAGGGCAATAATAGACTGGAACTTGAGCAGGTTTACTTTGAGCGTTTTAATATCCATATGGTTTAGGTTATATCCGGTTCATTAAGCTGAATGTCAAATTTGCTACTTTAAATTAACAGTTGCCGCTTTCATGATCTTCTCTTCATCGGCCTCATCCCTCTTCAGTGTGGCCGTAAGCTGTGAGGCTGAAAAAACAAGTATCCTGTCCGACATGGAAAGTATCTCGGGCAATTCTGATGATACCATGATAATACCCATTCCCCCCAAGGCAAGCTCATCAATTATATTATATATCTCCTGTTTGGCCCCGATATCGACACCCCTGGTAGGTTCATCAAGAAGCAGTATTTTTGGCCCGCATGCAAGCCATTTGGCTATCAGTACCTTTTGCTGGTTGCCTCCGCTAAGGGTATCGACCGGCTGGTCGAATGAAGAGAGCCGGATATTAAGTTTATCCCTGAACCTCCTGCAAAGCTGCATCTCCTTTTTCCGGTTTATAAATCCTGCAGAAGTGATTTTTTCAGGACTGACCAGCGTGGTATTTCCGGCTACATTCATAGCCATTATCAAACCCTGCAATTGCCTGTCCTCCGGCACCAGGGCCATGCCGGCACGAATGGCATCCTGAACACTGTTTATATTCACAGGCTTCCCTTCCACGAAAATATTACCTGAAACATAATCACTATGCAGTCCGAAAAGAGCCTCGAGCATTTCGCTCCTTCCCGCTCCCATCAGTCCGCTGACACCCAGGATCTCACCACGGTTAAGGCTGAAGCTGACATTATTGACAAGGTAGGGAGGCTTGAGCTTCGGGTTCCTGAAAACCAGGTCTGTCACCTTCAGCAGTTCCTTGCTGTCTGTTGCCCTGACATCCTTGTCCCTTGAGATGATATCACGGCCCACCATCATCCTGATGATGTCGTCACTTACAATATCCTCACCAATATCCATGCTGCCCGTAACCCTTCCATCGCGCAGTGCCGTGAAATTGTCGGCTATGTGGAGAAGCTCTTCGATCTTGTGGGAAATATAGATTATAGCGACACCTTTTTCCTTCAGTTTCCTGATGATCATGAAAAGCAGTTCAGATTCATTTTCACTCAAAGAGGAGGTTGGTTCATCCATAATAAGGATGCTGGATTCCAGGTGAAGTGCCCTGGCAATTTCAACAAGCTGCTGTTGTCCTGTGCGCAGCTGAAAAACAGGTGTGGCGGGGTCAACATCAAGATGAAGCCGCTGTGTCAGTTCCCGTGTAATCTCATGCATCCGCCCGTAATCTGTAAATCCGAGCCTGGTAAGAGGTTCCCTTCCGAGAAAAATGTTTTCAGCAACAGTCATGTTCTGAACAAGGTTCAGTTCCTGGTGTATTATGGCAATACCGCTTTCCTGGGCCTCGGCCGTTCCCGAAAAAGTGACCGTTCTTCCATTGTAGACCACCTCACCCTGATATCCTGTATAAACCCCGGAAAGGATCTTCATCAGGGTTGATTTCCCGGCGCCGTTCTCACCAACTATTGCATTTACCTTTCCCGGGTAGATCTTCAGACTTACATCGGTAAGGGCATAGTTGCCGGAAAACTCCTTGGATATGTTCCGGGCCTCGATTACAGTTTTACCGGCAGCCCTATTCTCCATGGTCAAGTGATATCCGGATTGGTATAATGGACAAAGGTTCAGTCACTCCATGCAGGCGGTTTATCTCTGCCGCCCCGGTAAAACGGACAGTCATGCCAGGTCCAACTTCTTTCCTGAAAGGTTCGGCGACCTCCGATTTGGCTTTCCGGTTTATGTAAACAGATACCATGTTGAAATCCATCATATTCAGAAACTCATCAATATCCACCAGTCCCGAGCCGTCACGTATTGCATTGCCAAAGACATACGTTGTTTCAAGCTCCGCCTGTATCTCGTCACCGATGGTTAGCAGGACAGACTCTTCTCCAGCCGAATCAACCTTACCCGTTCCCGAAATATAAAAATAATGAGTATTTGAGATCCCGAGCTTATTGGAATAGTTATCAAAAGCCTCATCCGGATCATTTTTAAGCAGCTGTACAAGGTATTCTATATCAACGGCATCAGCAAGCCGGCCGGGCAACCTGTTCTTCCAGAAATCCTCGACATATGCATCCACATCAAACACCTCGCTTGCCGGTATCCTTCTCTCACTGTCGAGGCTGTGGATGTCAAGAGACAATATGATCACCGCAATGATCAGAAACAACCCGGCTATATTTTTAATTACTTTCTTTGACATAGGTTAAAGGCGCTAATTATTTCAGTCAAGGAACTCCGACACATTGTCGGAGGTCACCAGAACCACCTCAACAGGCGTACGGGAATCGAAATCGGTCCTGCCGTTAATATATTCATCTGCCAGAACCGCCGACATTTCAGCCATCATTACGGGAAATTGCATGACTGTAGCCGTTAATCTGCCTGCGGCTATAGAATTGAGGGCATCATCCGATCCATCAAATCCGAAAACCTTGATCTGATCGGTTTTTCCCGCTGCAAGTATTGCCTGGTAAGCTCCAAGCGCCATTGCATCGTTGCCGGCAAAAACCGCATCAATATCGGGATTTGCCTGCAGCATGGATTCCATGACCTCCATTGCCCTGTTCCGGTCAAAATCGGCACTTTGCTGTGCCACCATCCTGAAACCGGGAAATTCGTCAACCACGCTGTGAAAGCCCCGTGAACGGTTCCAGGTATTATTATCGCCCACCAGGCCAAGTATTTCCACGTAAGTGCCCTGCTTGTTCATTTCCTGTACAAAATATTGCCCCAGTTTAACACAGCCCGTAAAATTATCCGACAGCAACTGTGTAACAGCAGCGTCCCGCGAGTTGATCTCCCGGTCCATGCAAAATGTAGGGATGCCGGCTTCCTTTGCCCTGCTGACATTCAATACTGAACCATCGGCGTCGGTGGGGTTGAAAAGAATTGCATCATATCCCATCGCAATGATATTATCAAAATGTTCAGCCTCACGGGCAGAATTATTCTGAGAATCATATATTACCGCACTGTAGCCCAGCTCCCTGGCTTTGGCTGCAGCCGATTCTCCAAGTACAACGAACCAGGGATTATTAAGAGTTGAAATAACCACTGCCATCTGTCCCTTTTCCGGTCCCGACGATCGGCCGCAACCGGAGAACCCGGCAACCAGCAAGCTGGTAAAAATCAAAATAACCGGCAATTTCTTCAACATACTGTTTACTGATTAAATGGTTGATATCTTGTGTGGGGCACCAGTGTTTAAACGCATGGCACCCCATTGTTTGTTGTATTTGAATTGCGCAATATCACATTTTTGTAGCTCACGTAGTCCCTGCAACGGTTTTTTGCAATAAGTCAGCCGCTGCCATGGCGAGATCTTTCCCCGAGATACCGTAATGGTTGAATATATCGGCCTGGGATCCCGTAACAGTGTACTCATCCGGAAAGCCGATCCTCTTAAAGGGTAATCTCAGTCCTGCCTCCATAATCACTGCAGCACAAGCCTCACCCAGTCCGCCGGAAATACTGTGTTCCTCAACGGTAATCATAGCCCCGCACTCCGTGGCGGCCCTGATAACAGAGTCATTATCCAGGGGACGCACCGTATGCATGCTGATTACCCGTGCAGAAATGCCTTTATCGTGCAAAAGCCGTGCAGCCCCAAAAGCCGGCGCAACTGCTTCACCGCAGGCAATAAAGGCAATATCTGTCCCCTCACAGATTACAGACGCCCTTCCGATCTCAAAATCATCCTCCGGATAATGCAGATGGGGTAACGGCCTTTTCCCGAACCTCAGAAAGAAGGGCTTGTCGCTGGCCGCCGCTGCCCTCACGGCCATGCGTGTCTCAAAATTATCGGCCGGTACAACTATTACTATGTTATGTATTGCTCTTATAGCGGCAATATCGTGCAGTGAGTGATGGGTAGAACCCAAAGCCCCATAGCTAACCCCTGCGCTTATCCCTACAAGGTTGACAGGATAATCTGAATAGGCAACATCATTCTTTATCTGCTCAAGTGCGCGGGCGGTAAGAAAACAACTGGGAGAGGTGGCAAATACAACCTTCCCTGCTGACGCCAGTCCCGCCGATACCCCGACAAGGTTCTGCTCGGCTATCCCCACCTCAATTATCTGTCCGGGAAACTGTTTTCCAAAATCAACAAGTTTGGCCGATCCCCTTGAATCTCCTGTAACAGCCAGTATATTGGGATCATTTTTTGCCAGCTCAATCAGTGTTTCGGAATATATCTCAAGATTCCGCTTTCCGGCAATCAATTTTTCAGTCACCTGCATAGGTTGAAGAATATTTTATTTTTTCTATTTCTTTATCCAATTCACGTACAGCTTTTTCATATTGCTCATCATCAGGCACCCCATGGTGCCATTTAGTGATATTTTCCATGAAACTCACCCCTTTTCCCTTGATGGTATTTGCAATGATAAGTGCAGGCTTGTCTCTTCGGAAGGGCACCTGTTGAAAGATTTTCCTCAGTTCAGCAATATTGTGTCCGTCTGTCGTGACGACATGCCAGCCAAATGACCTGAATTTTTCATCAATAGGACCGGGATTACAAACATCGCAATTCCTGCCTGTTATCTGAAGAGTATTATGATCCAGTATTGCCACCAGGTTATCAAGCTTATAGTGGGATGCGAACATGGCAGCTTCCCAGTTTGAACCTTCGGCAAGCTCACCATCACCAAGCAGGGTGAAAACCCTGTAATTTCGACTGTCCATTTTACCTGCCAGGGCAATACCGGCACTGATGGATAGTCCGTGCCCCAGGGCCCCCGTGTTGAATTCGATCCCATTCACCTTCCTGGTGGGATGGCCGACGTAATGGGACCTGTATCTGCCGAGTGATTCCAGATCCTTTTCGGGGAAAAAACCGCGGCTGGCAAGAACTACATACAGCGCCTCAACAGAATGCCCCTTGCTCTGTATGTACCTGTCCCTTTCGGGATCCTTCAGGTTATTCCCTGGTATATTCAGCACATCATGGTACAATACATTAAGTATATCCATACAGGACAAATCGCCGCCGGTATGCCCGGCATTGGCCATTTTAATATATTTGAGCAACTTCAGGCGAAGAGTTGCAGATTGGAGTTCAAGTTCACTGTTAGATAATTTCTTCATCCCTTTTATAAATTCCTGACTGTTGTTTATTAATCCGACCATGTAGACATCATGCAGAAATATCCACACCCCGTTTTACCTGTTAAAATTTTAAAAAATCCGGACAAGTAAAATGGACGCAACATGATGAGATTACAAACTAAACAAAAAAAATCAGGATATCAAAAGAAAATAAACGATAATTTACGAAAAAAAACAAAATAATGTAAAAAAGTATCAAAAAGTGCAATTATTTCTGTTCTGCAATGATCAGGTTTATTTCATGCTCCCGCATCATAACTATGTTCTTTTCAGTGATTTTTGAGTCGGTTATCAGATAATTGATCAAAGAGAGTGAACCCAGACTGGCAAATGAAGTTTTTCCTATTTTTGAAGAATCGGCTACAAGGTAAACCACATCTGCCGATTCGATCATAGCTCTTTTTACCACTATGTCACTAATACTGGGGTATGTGAGTCCGGATCTCAATGTTATCCCTGCCGTTGCAAGAAACAGTTTGTCCACATGAAGATTGTTGAAAAAATCTGCTGCCTTTTGACCTGTAAGTGATAAGGTGGGTGCCTTGAATTCACCACCGGTAACAACCAGGTTAATTCCCGGGTCAGCACCAAGCATCAGTGCAATATTCAATGCATTGGTTATTACCGTAAGGTTTCGGTATCCTGAGATTTTTCTTGCTATTTCAGTAGTAGTTGATCCGGAATCAAGAATAATGGTATCGCCATCTTTTACCAGTTCAATGGCCTTTTGGGCTATATTGGCCTTTTCTGTCAGATTTTCCTGGTTCCGGAGTCTGAAACTCCTGACATCGGTCTGGACGTCTTTCAGAAATGCCCCTCCATGTTCACGTTTTATCATTCCGCTTTTTTCGAGCTTTTCAAGGTCCTGCCGTATAGTTACTTCGGTAACCTTGAAAATTTTGCTCAATTGTGTTACCATTGCGTGACCATCTTCTTTTATAATGTCAAATATTTTTTCTCTTCTATGATTTGGAAGCATAATAATGATTGTTCTTTAAAGGTAAAAAAGTATTATTGGTAAAAGTATTTAAAATAATTAAGCACTGCACTTAATATTTTATGTATATTTTTGCACAATCGTTTGTGCATCTTTCTTTTTTTATTAATTTTGTCTTTAGACCGGGTTTCATATCCAATACCACCCTGTTTGATGATTAAGAAGGTAATAATAGCAGCTTTTCCCGGCAATAAAATCTGATATGGTCCAGGTAAAAAACATAAAAGAGCTGGCCGCAATAATCGGTATATCTGCAACCACGGTTTCCAGGGTTCTTAATGGAAAAGCAACCAAATACAGAATAAGTGACAACACCAGTAAAAAAGTTCTTGATGCAGCAGCAAGATTCAATTATTATCCCAATATTTTCGCCCGGGGTCTAAGGCTTGAAAAAACCGAGACTCTCGGACTTATCGTGCCTGATATCGCTAATCCTTTTTTCGCTTCCATAGCAAAATCAATAGAATTTGAATCCCGGCTGAAGGGTTATTCCATAATTCTTTGTGATAGCATGGATAGCTGCCAGACTGAAACAATCCTTCTTCAACTGCTTGCGGGAAGAAAAGTTGAAGGGATCATACTTGCACCGGTAGGATTAAGGACCGATCATATAAGTGATTTTTTGGAAAAAGGCGTACCGGTTGTTATAATCGACAGGTACCTGCCCGGAATACAAGTTCCCTCTATTATAACAGATAATTATACCGGAGCCCTTCAGGCAGTTGAGCATATGATCAGCAAAGGTCACAGAAAAATAGGATGCATCCAGGGATTGAACGGCATTTCGTTAAATACCGACAGGGTGAATGGATACAAGGATGCACTTATGAATCATAATATCAGAATTGAAGAGAATCTCATCGCGGGTAATGATTTTGGTGAGCAGAACGGGTATGATCAAACCATGAAATTATTAAGCCTCAGGGACAGGCCAACTGCCATCCTTGCATTAAGCAACCTTATATCCCTGGGTATCATGCGTGCCCTGTCGGAAAATGGACTTGCAATCCCTGATGATATTTCACTGGTTGCTTTTGACGACCAGCCATATTCAGCATATCTGGCAAGCCCTATGACAACGGTCGACCAGCCCAAGGAAGAGATCGGCAAGAGAGCGGTAAATACCCTTCTTGATTCTATTCACGATGGGGACACAAAAAGGCAAACGAATATCATGCTGAAACCCAGGCTAATAGTCAGGAATTCAGTAAAGGACATCCGGGATATTAAAATGGGATCATAATAATCACACATGCCTTTAGGGCAATGCCCCGCCAGGACATTTTCGCGACCTAAGGATGCGGGTTTTGATTTAAACTAAACAGACCGGACTCATGATTAATTGCATTAAAGAATTTACTATTTTTCGACTTCCCCGAGGCAAAGCAACGAGGAATTTCGCCGAATAATTCACACTTTGTGTGGCTGTAAATTCTCATAATTATTTTTTGACCCCGGGGCAGTGGCCCCGAGGAATTCTTTAGATTAAAAAACTATAAAATGAGACCAGGTACCGTTATCTACAAAATTCCGATTGCTTTTGCCCTGCTGATTTTCTGCAACATTTCCGGCATTGAACATGGAAAACTTAATACGAATGAGTTTTATCCGGCCGGTTACATTGCAGGTAACGAAAAAACAGAAGCCGGCAATCCGGTTAAAATAATTCTGGATACCGATATGGGATCAGATTGTGATGATGCCGGAGCACTGGCATTGTTGCACCAGTATGCAGATCTTGGAATGGCCGAGATCATCGGTTGTATTTACAGTTCCGGGAAAGTCCGGTACGGCGCGGGAATCACAGAAGCGGTCAATATTTATTATGGCCGTCCTGATATTCCCATTGGCGCTTATTATGGCGACGAGGTTGGCGACCCGGTAGATAAAATGTCTGCCGGAAAGCTTGTACGTGATAAAGAAGCCTTTGGGAACAGTATCATATACAATACAGACGCTGAGGAACAAACAATTCTGAACCGCAGGCTCCTGGCCGGACAGGATGATCGCAGCGTAATATATGTTACCATAGGTCATACAAAAGGACTCTATGAACTCCTTGTTTCCGGGCCGGATGAAATATCTCCCCTTACCGGATATGAACTTGTATCACAAAAGTTAAACAAATGGATCGCAATGGGAGGCAGAGGCGCGATTAATGAAGCAATGGAATTTGCAATAGACTGGAACCTTTACCGGAACAACACGGCTCCCTACTCAAAATATCTTATTGAGAACTTCCCTGTACCTGTTTATATTTCTGATGGAGGTACGACCGTGATGACAGGCAAATCGCTGAAGTATACCGACCCGGGGAATATAGTCAGAACAGTCTACAGGGACTGGTTATGGAACAATGGGGAAAAAACACTCGATGATCAAAGACCTAGCTGGGACCTTATAGCGGTATATTTTGCAGTTGAGGGAACAGGAGATTATCTGCATGAACCTCAAAGAGGCTGGCTTGAATTTGATGTTGACAGGGGCTTCCGGTGGCATGCGGATAAAATTTCCACAACTGAAACATACTTCGTACAGCAGAAAGAGGGCACGGACAAAAGTTTTGCTACTTACCTGAATGATATGATAGGCCGGGAGCCTGCCAACAGGAGTAATTGATCATTATATTCCTGCAAAATATCATGATAACATGAATGACAAAGGGATAGTACATAATCAACCATTAACCGTAACAGATAATAAAAATGACAACAACAAAAAACAGACTCAGAGCATTTGCTTTTTGCTCCATGCTAATGGCTTTATCGTTTATTTCATCATGCTCCGTTGCAGGAGAAGATGCCGTGGAAAAATCTTTCAGGCACCACGTTATTATTGATGCAGATGCAAACAATGAGGTTGACGACCAGCACGCTATGGCCTACCTCTTTTTTAGCGGCGATATATTTGCCGTGGAGGGAGTAACAGTAAATGCCACCAGCGATCCGCGCGACGCGGTTACCTATTCAGATGTCAGGGATCATTATGATGAGGCAAAACGGGTAATGCAGCTATGCGGTGTCTATGACCATATTCCCCTGCTCACAGGTGCCCAGGGAGCTTTTGAAGATATAAGGGACCATATCCATGAACCTGAATTTGACGGACACGAAGCCGTGAATTTCATTATCGAACAGGCCCTTAAGGAGAGGGGGCAGAAACTTATTCTATTGCCGATCGGCAAGCTCACCAATATAGCCCTGTCAATAAAGAAGGAACCGGCAATTATGAAAAACATCAGAATAGTATGGCTCGGTTCAAATTATCCCAGGCCCGGGGAACATAATCAAAACTGGTGCATCGGTTCGATGAACTATATACTTGACCAGGATGTCCCCTTCGACATGGTGACAGTACGTGGTGGCGATCCGTCGGGAACGAGTGCCGTCAGGGTTACCCAGGCACAGATACTGCACAGGATGCCCGGTAAGGGTCCGCGTTTATCCGAACCTGTCATAGGCCGTCACGGAGGCGAATTTTACACCTGGGGTGACTACTCAGCCAATCTTTTTGAAATGTATAATATGGGTGGCAATCCTCCCGGCAGGCCGTTGTTCGACCAGGCTGCCGTGGCAATAGTAAAGAACCCGGACTGGGCTGAAAGTTACGGGCATCCGGCTCCCGTATACACAGACGGGCAATGGGTGGAGCGTCCCGATAACCCGCGTAAGATCACCATCTGGGAATGGTTTGATATCTACGGGATCATAAACGACTTCTTTGAGGTAATGAATAACCCGGTCGTCGCAAAAAGACCATGAAAAGACATCTTGAAACCAGAGCCAAACCCTGTGGGGTTGCAATGGCAGACCCGGGGTCATATAGAGGCACCGGGATGATGGACACCTCTATTTCCGGGAACTTGGACGGATGTACCCACCGTTTGGGTATTAAGGTATAGATTATTTTCGTTATAGCTTAAAGATAAGGCAGTAAAAACTTTTTTCAAATGAAGGTTAACGGGAAGCATTTCCGTACTATCTGGGTAAGCGGAAAAGACAAAAAAATAATTAGGATTATTGATCAGCGATATCTTCCTCATAAATTTGTTGTTGAAGACCTGCATTCTCCTGACGAGGCAGTGACAGCCATAAAAGATATGCATGTAAGAGGTGCGGGACTTATCGGGGCCACAGCGGGCTACGGGATGTACCTGGCTGCACTTCAGGCACCCGGGGATGTTTCTTTTGACAGGCACATGGAAGAGGCAGCGGAGAAACTGAAGGCCTCACGTCCCACAGCCGTGAATCTTTCCCTGGCTGTTGACAGGCAGCTGGCTTCAATGCAAAGAGGCCGGTCGGCATCCGGGAAAAGAATGATCGCATTTAAGGTGGCTGGTGATATAGCGGATGAGGATGCAGGATTTTGTAAAAAGATAGGAGAAATCGGTGTCACGATAATTGAGGAGCTGAGCAGAAAAAAAAATGGCAACACACTCAATATCCTTACACATTGTAATGCCGGCTGGCTGGCATTTGTCGATTATGGTACCGCAATGGCTCCGGTGTACGAGGCACACAGCAGGGGAATTGACCTGCATATATGGGTCGATGAGACCCGGCCACGTAATCAGGGTGCAGGCTTAACCGCATGGGAACTCGAAAATCAGCGTGTCCCCTATACAATTATACCGGATAACACAGGAGGACATCTCATGCAGCATGGTATGGTAGATATGGTGATTGTGGGATCGGACAGGACTACATGTACAGGATATGTGGCGAACAAGACGGGAACTTACCTGAAGGCCCTTGCAGCAAAGGATAATGGAGTACCTTTCTATGCCGCTCTTCCTTCAACATCAATAGACTGGCAGATAGAAGATGGTTTTGCCGAAATCCCGATTGAGCAGAGAGACCCGGATGAAGTCAGGTACATTGAAGGCCTTTGTGAAGGGCAGATAAAAAGGGTCCTGCTGACCCCGGCTGGCAGCAGGGCAGCAAATTATGCATTTGATGTGACACCTCCAAGGCTTGTGACAGCGCTTATAACTGAAAGAGGAATCTGCAATCCTGACAGGAAAAGTATATTAAAGCTATTTCCTGAAAAGGAAAAAAGGGAATGAGTTCCCGTTAATTTCAAGGAATCATTGTTCTAAATATAGAAACAGTAACCATAATTAATAATATTTACCTGATTAACCTGTTTTATCAGAATGAAAACTACATTCGGACCACAAAGGATCATGTTTCCCTGTCCCACAGCTCTTGTAGTTACAGGAACAATGGAAAACGCGAATATTGTTACCATCGCATGGATAAGCATATTAACCAGCTCCCCTCCCACCCTTGGAATATCTGTGGGAACCAGAGGATTTTCCGGTAATGAGATAAAAGAAAACGGAGAATTTTCCGTAAACATCGCAACAGTCGAAATAATGAATGAAGCCGATTTTTGTGGAATAACTTCCGGACGTGAAATTGACAAGTTCAGGGAAACCGGTCTGACGAAAATGCCTTCAAAAATCATCAAATCGCCCATAATAAAAGAATGTCCGCTAAACCTGGAATGTATCCTGACAGACGCAAGAATGGTTGGCTCTACAAACCATTTTACCGGAAAAATAGTGGAAACCCATATTGATACGGAAAAATTGAAAGATGCCGGTGATCCTGGTTCATTTGATATCGATGCAGTAAACCCGCTTATTTATATAGGCGGTGCCAGGGAATACCGTAAAATCGGGGAAAAGGCAGGTGATGCTTACAGTACGGGCAGGAAACTCAAGAGTAAAGAATGAAGGAATTATTTTGGAAAAATTCACCGGCCTGGACCTTAAATTGCTGATTACCTGCATCCGGTTTATATAAATCGGCAGAATGGATCAATTATTGCTGCCTGAAATGGTTTATTGCTGCAATATAAAACAGGGAAAAAGTAAAAATAACCATAAAAATTATATAACTTAGTAGTAGCAGCGGCAGTAATTCCCCTATCTTTGCATGCTTATAAAAAATAACAAATGAGAGAACTTAATATTGGAGGTTTGAAAATTCCTGTCCCTGTTATCCAGGGAGGAATGGGAGTCGGAATATCCATGTCACGTCTTGCAGCTGCAGTTGCCAGCCAGGGTGGCGTGGGTGTAATATCATCTGCCGGTTTGGGAATGATACACCGCGATCTGGCAAATGATTATATCCAGGCAAACATCGAGGGTTTAAAGGCCGAAATAAGGAAGGCCAGGGAGAAGACCAAGGGTATCATAGGTGTGAATGTTATGGTGGCTATGACAAATTTCGCAGACCTGGTGAGTACAGCAATATCGGAAAAGGCTGATATTATCTTTGCCGGTGCCGGTCTGCCCCTCCAATTGCCCGGTTTCCTTAAACCCGATAGTAATACCAGGCTAGTTCCCATTGTATCTTCTGCAAGAGCTGCAAGAATTATTTGTGAAAAATGGAAATCTTTTTACGATTATCTTCCTGATGCATTCGTGGTTGAAGGACCAAAAGCAGGCGGTCATCTTGGGTTTAAAAATAACCAGATAGAAGATGTTAATTACACTCTTGAAGAGCTTGTTCCTGCAGTTGTAAAGGAAGTGAAACCTTTTGAGGAAAAACATGGAAAGGAAATACCTGTGATAGCTGCAGGCGGCATCTACAGTGGGACAGATATATTTAAAATAATGCAGAAAGGAGCCAGGGGTGTCCAGATGGGTACCAGGTTTGTTACAACGGAAGAGTGTGATGCGTCCATAGGTTTTAAGATGAGCTATGTCAATGCCACCAGAGAGGACATGGAAATCATACAGAGTCCAGTTGGAATGCCCGGCAGGGCTATCAGGAACAATTTTATAGAAAAGATAAAGGCGGGTTTGAAAAAGCCTATTAAATGTCCCTTCCATTGCATCAAGACATGTGATGTATCAAGCAGCCCTTACTGCATCATTACGGCGCTCTATAATGCCTACAGGGGTAATTTGAAGAGTGGGTATGCATTTGCCGGCAGCAATGCTTATCTTGCAGATAAGATAACCACGGTAAAAGATATTTTTACTGAACTGATCGAAGATTTTCAAACCGCGATAAAACAGTATCAATCAGATTCGGAAACAGATAGTTAGTACCAAAACAACATGCTACGGCCGGTTAATACCGGGTGACTGCAATTGAATGACCCCTCCGGATCATCTTTCTCCCGGGAATTAACCGGCCATAGTTAGTTGTGTCTACGGTTAATATCCGTCATCATATCCGTCTTCTCCACCGTCTTCATCATCTCCACCCTCTCCGCCATTCTGGCTGCCATTTACATTGCCCACTATAATTGATCCAGTCATGCCGGGATGAAGAGTACATTCATAGTTGAATACCCCGTCGTCATCAAAGGTGTAGCTGAAAGACCCTCCGGGGTTTAAGAGTTCATTGAACAATCCTGTTTCACTTACCAGGTTATGTGTCACTGAGCTGTTGTTCAACCAGCGGATTGTTGTCCCCTGGGAAACTTCCAGGCTGGCAGGCAAAAATGAATTGGTACTCATCCAGACCTCGTTTTCGGGTCTGGTATCGTCATTTTCATCATCACATGCAACCAGTAACAGCAATATTAATGATATAGATAATAAACCTTTCATATGCAAATATTTAAACTGAATGATTGGTCTTATTTATCCTGATTATTTTTAACTGGATTCATTATATATAACAATATTGATATGAATATGTTTAAATGCATATCGATTAATTGAGACGATTTTCAGGTTATTATCCAATTTACCTGGTATCAAATGATTTCAAAT
>SLGC01000333.1 GCA_007123885.1 Bacteroidales bacterium
ACTGATATTAAAACGAATGAACCAACAAACCCATATTCTTCGCCAATTGTACAAAAAATAAAATCGGTGCTTTGTTCGGGTACAAAATTGAACTTTGTCTGGGTACCCTGCAAAAATCCTTTACCGGTCAACCCCCCGCTGCCTATGGCTATTTTCGACTGGTTTATGTTGTAGCTTTGTCCCAGGGGATCATCATCCATACCCAATACAATATTGATCCTGCTTTTCTGATGAGGCAGGAGTACATTCTCAAAAACATAGTCGACCGAATAGGTATAGATCAGGGCAGTGGCAAGAAAACCAAGCAGCAGGGGAGCATATCTTTTCCTCAATGCCAGGGCAAGCAGTAAAAGTATAAATGAGGCTGCAAAGGAGGCCAGGACCAGTCTGAAATCCAGGTCAATCCCGGGAACAAGAAAATACAAAATACCAAAAATAAATCCGCCGGCAAGCAGAAATAACAGACCTCCTTGCAGGGAAAATTTTATCTTCTTTCCAAGTATCAGGTGGGTAACAAATGCTCCCGATACAAGAAGTATGACCATATTTATTTCGGTCATCAAAAGGGCAAGTACTGAAAGCACAAAAAATATGAACATAACAAAAAGAACGTATCCGTTAAGACCTTCCCTGAAAAGCACAAGGATAAATGACAAAAAAACTATGGCTGTACCGGTATCAGGCTGAAACATGATAAGAGCAACAGGCAGGAAAATAATTGCTGCAAGACTCAGTAAAGTACGTTTGTCATGTATCTTTTGTTTTATATTACTCAGATACTGGGCCAGCAACAGGGCTGTGGCCACTTTTGCAAATTCAGCGGGCTGGATTTGAAGACCTGCAAACTGGAACCATGATTTCTGCCCGCTAATTACCGTTCCAAAAAAAAGTACTGCAATCAACAGCACTATGGTAAAGCCATAGAAAGACCAGGAAAAAAAGGGGAAGAACTTGCTGTCGATCATCATTATAAGAGCAGCAATCAATAAAGCTGCAATAATCCATATAAGCTGCTTGCCGTAACTCCGGGATACATCAAAAATACTCTGATGTGCCTCGTCAAAAACAGCGGCATATATACTGATCCATCCCAGGATCATCATGAACAGGTATGCAATGACAGTCATCCAGTCAAGATTGGTCCATATGTTGATTTTCCTGCTCATATAACTGCCAGTTTAGTATTGCTCATTTGCTTCTGAAGGGTCTGTCTCATTTGTGTTTTTTGCTGCCCGCTGTCCTGTACCTGCAGGGTTAACAGGGTCTGCACCTGTTTCTTCTGAATTCGCCGGCGATTGGCCCGGTCTGATACCTCCTGGAATATGCAGTGAAGGCGATTGGCCGGGTCTTGTTATATCCGGTACATGCAATGCAGGTGACCGGCTTATTCCCGGTACAACATGATCATACTCCGGTAACCGGCCGGTTTCTGCTTCTCCCTCCGTTGCCGACTGACGGCTGCTCTGTATGCCGGCAGTGCCATTCGGGGCCGGCCCCTGGGCAGTGCCCTGATCTGCCTCTCCGGCAGAGGCCTGTACAGCCGGAGGTGCGGGATTGATAAAGTTTGCATTCAGTATCCTCTCTTCAAGCCATTTTCTTGTGACATTACCGGTAAGATATTTTTCAATGATAAGGCTTGCAATCGGTGCAGCCATTGTAGAGCCATACCCTGCATTTTCAACATATACTGCAATAGCGATCTGCGGATTGTCCCTTGGTGCGAAGGCAATAAAAACCGAATGATTTTCCCCATGAGGGTTTTGAACAGTACCTGTTTTCCCGCTAATATCCAATCCTGCAACCTGTGCCATACGGGCCGTTCCACCGTCAGGTCCGTTAACTGCCCTGAACATCCCTTCCACAACAGGTTCAAAAAACCGGTGCTCAATTGTAGTATGGTTTTTTTGCCTTAAGGAAAAATCATTTTTCGCATTTTCTATATTCCTTACTATATGAGGAGTAATATAATATCCTCTGTTGGCAATGGCAGCAGTCATATTGGCCATCTGAACCGGTGTTATCGAAAGTTCCCCCTGTCCGATGGATAGTGATACCAGCTGAAGTGACCTCCATCTGTTCGCACCGTAAAACCGGTCGTAATAGGTTGAAAGTGGCACATTCCCTCTGAGCTCATTGGGGAAATCAGTATCAAGCCGGTCACCTAGCCCGAATGAACGGACATGGTCAGCCCAAACGTTGAAGCCATCTGTTACCGAACCATATTTTGGGTGATCAAGAATATTCCTGAAAAGATGTGCGAAATAAGTATTGCAGGAAACCTGTATGGCTGTAGATAGTGCCACAGGTGATACATGGTGGCGGCAACGCACTGTCAGACGGCCCACCCTGTAAAACCCGGGACATGAATAAGAGGTATGTGGAAGGCTGATTTCCTCTTGTAGTGCAATTAATCCGTTGATCACCTTAAAGATGGAGCCGGGAGGATAGTGTGCCATCAATGCCCGGTTGAAAAGCGGCCTTAATGTGTCTGAGGCAAGACGGCGGAAATTTCCGGTTCTTGTCCTCCCTACCAGCAGCTCGGGATCATATGCGGGTGCAGATACCAGAGACAGTATTTCTCCGGTTGAGGGTTCAATTGCAACAATACTGCCTGACTTGTTTTGCATGAGCCTTTCACCGTATTCCTGGATGGCTGCATCAATTGAAAGGGTAATGTTGTTTCCGACAACTGCAGGTACATCATGTTTACCTTCCTGGAAAGGACCCATGATCCGGTTATGTACATCAACCAGAAATACATTAACTCCCTTATTCCCGCGAAGTTCTTCCTCATAGGTTCTTTCCACGCCGGTGACTCCATAATAATCACCCATGACATATTCAGTATTCTCTTCAATGAATCTCCGGTCTACCTCCCCGACATATCCAAGAATATGTGAAGCTATGGGATTGGGATATTTCCGCAGGGTTCTTGGCTGAACATAGAATCCCGGGAACCTGTGCAGCTTTTCCTGAAGTTCCGCATAATTTATGGATGATATCTGTTTGAGGAAAACCGAGGAACGGAACATTGAAAATTCCCTGGCAGTTCTTATTTCTTCATCGATATATTCTTTTGTTATCCCAAGGATCGCACAAAATTCAGTGGTATCAAAAGGGGCGAGCTGGCTGGGAATTACCATAAGATCATAGGCAGGTTCATTGTAAACCAGTATTTCTCCATTCCTGTCAAGTATGAGTCCCCTTGCCGGGTACTGTGTCACATGCCTCAGGACATTGCTGCTTGCACTGAGCTTGTATGAAGGATCAATAACCTGAAGAAAAAACAGTCTGACGAGAAACACCAGCAGAGGCAGAACTATCATGGCTCCTATAATGTACTTTCTGTCAGAGAAGCGATCTTTCATCTTTTTTAAAATTTGGCCTTTGGGCCTGGTTCACTATCGTCTGTAAATAAAATACTGGCTGATCATAACAAGGAACAAGGTAAATATGCTGCTGAATATAACTCTTCTGAAAGTAATGAAGAAATCACTCAACCTGAATATCTCCAAGTAAAACAAAAAAAAGTGGTGTGCAAGAACAAGTATAGCTGCATATTGAAAAAACCAGCCAAAACCATAATAGAATACCCTCGGGAATGTTCCGGGAACATACCCGTCCCTTGGAGCAAAATAATCCAGGATCATGGGGCGCAGGAATGCCATAAAAACAGTGGCAGAAGCATGCAGGCCGGGGGTATTTGCAAACAGATCTATTGAAAGTCCGAGAACAAAACCAAGGCTGAGCAGCAGCCATCCGGGGGTTTCAAATGGTAGCAAAAGGATAAACAAAATATACATATAGGGATTCACGAACCCGCTGAACTGAATGTTATTCAGAACAAAAACCTGAAATAATACAAGTATCAGGATCCGCAGTATATTTCTTGGCAAAACCTTAATCATATCCTGTTGTCTTTTCCAGTTCAAGAAGTTCGTCCCTGAACAGGTTGTCTATCACATAAACATGGCTCAATCTCCTGAAATTGGTGGACAGATCAACAATTACCGTATAAAAGTTTCCCCCGGTAATTTCGAAAGCGGCTATGGTACCAATCATGATCCCTTCAGGAAAAATTGCCGAGTAGCCGGATGTAGTAATTGTATCTCCGGCATTCAGATTGACATGATGGGGCAGATCCTGCAGCAATGCCCGGCCGGGATCTTTCCCGTCCCAGTGCAGCGAACCGAAATAACCTGTGTTCTTGAGCCTGGAGCTGATTCTCAGATCACGGTTCAGTACAGGGATGACAGTTGAAAAATTTTCCGATACGCCGGACACAATGCCAACCACTCCCTCATATGTTATAACAGCCATGTCCGGGCGGATACCATGCCTGGTACCTTTATCGATACTTATAAAATTACTTTGTTTGTTAACGGAATTGGATATCACCTTTGCCGGGATAAAATCGTATTGTCGGACCCATGCAGCATCAAATTCAACATTGGCGGAAGGACGGATATTCAATTTATATGATGAAATAAGATCTTTCCTTAAGCGGATATTTTCTTCCACCAGTTTTTGATTCGTTTCATGAAGGTCAAGATACTGCCTGAAAGAAAATATTCTTGTATTTATATACCCGCTAATATTTCTTGAAATGTTGAATACAAAGGCTTTCTGATAATTATTATTTTGAAAAACCAGGGTAAGTGCAACTATTTCAAAAAATAAAAAGAGAATAAAAAAATGGTTGTTCAATATGAATCTTATCAGATTTCGCATTGGACCGGTAATTCAGTTATCTCATGAGAAAAGAAAATTTATCCACATTTTTCAGGGCAATGGCTGTTCCCCTGGCAACGGCATGAAGAGGATCCTCGGCAACATGAAAAGGAATGTCGATTTTATCGGTTAATCTTTTTGAAAGACCTCTGAGCAATGCACCTCCCCCGGCCAGATTAATACCGCGACCTACTATATCGGCATAAAGTTCCGGAGGTGTCTGCTCCAGAACATTAAGAATTGCAGATTCGATTTTTGAGATTGACTTGTCGAGACAATGTGCAATCTCCTGGTATGATACCGGAATTTCAACGGGCATGGCTGACATGAGATTGGGGCCTCTGACAATATAATCGGCCGGAGGTTCATCAAGATCAGGTAATGCTGATCCTACAGCAATTTTTATATCCTCAGCGGTACGCTCACCGATTTTAATATTATGCTGATGCCTCATGTAAGTCTGTATATCATGGGTGAACCCGTCGCCGGCAACCCGGATTGATTTGTTGCACACAATTCCTCCGAGAGCAACAACAGCTATTTCTGTTGTCCCTCCTCCAATATCGATTATCATGTTACCTTCGGGTGCTTCAACATCAAGTCCTATCCCAATGGATGCCGCCATGGGTTCGTATATCAGAAAAACGTCCCTTCCGCCAGCATGCTCTGAGGAATCCCTAACGGCACGTACTTCAACCTCAGTACTTCCCGAGGGTATACACACAACCATTTTAAGTGACGGAGTGAACAACCTCGGCTTATGGTTGATAATCTTGATCATTCCCCTGATCATCTGTTCGGCTGCATTGAAATCGGCAATTACACCGTCCCGGAGTGGGCGAATTGTTCTGATATTTTCATGGGTCTTCCCATGCATTTGCCTTGCCCTTTCTCCGATCGCAAGAAGTTTGCCGGTTTTTGTATCTATGGCAACTATTGAAGGTTCATCTACTACGATTTTGTCATTATGGATGATGATAGTATTAGCAGTTCCCAGGTCAATAGCCAGCTCCTGAGTTAAAAATGAAAATAGGCCCATATTATGTTGGTTGTTAACTTTTAAATGGTTTTGATGTCAAGTGAAATGGTTCAGTATTTAATAATAGATTATTGGTATCTGATTAATGTTTGAAATGTCTTACTCCGGTAAATACCATTTTCATATTGTTATTGTTACAAAAATCTATAGTATTCTGGTCTCTTATAGATCCGCCTGGCTGAATCACTGAAGTAATTCCTGCATTTGATGCTATTTCAACCGAATCGGCGAATGGGAAAAAGGCATCTGATGCCATTACGGCCCCTCTCAAATCGAAACCATAGCTTACTGCCTTATCTATAGCTTGTTTCAAAGCATCCACTCTTGAAGTCTGTCCGGTACCGCTGCCCAGGAGTTGCTTGTTTTTGGCAAGAACTATGGCATTTGATTTGGTGTGCTTGACAATTTTATTTGCAAAAATAAGATCGCCGATCTCGCTTGCTTCCGGCGCCAGCCTGGTAACTACATTCAGGTCGGCTTCAGATTCAGTTCTGGTATCGCTGTTCTGAACCAGAATACCTCCCACAGCACTTCTTATAACCTGTTTTGGCATCTCAATATTGTTACTGAGAAGAATAATTCTGTTTTTTTTCTGACTTAAAATTGCCAGGGCTTCATGGTGATATGAGGGAGCGATAATTACCTCAAAAAACAGCTTGTTGATTTCTTCGGCAGTCTCCGTATCTATCTGTCTGTTCGATACCAGCACCCCTCCAAAGGCAGAAACAGGATCTCCTGCCAGGGCATAGATCCAAGCCTCTTTAAGTGATTCTCTGGTAGAAATTCCACAGGCATTGTTATGTTTCAGTATTGCAAAAGTTGTTTCACTGAATTCAGACATCAGCATATTTGCAGCATCAATATCAAGCAGGTTATTATAAGAAATTTCCTTTCCATGAAGCTGCTTCATGGGAAATCCGGAGTTATTGCAATAAAAGGCTTTTTGATGTGGATTTTCCCCGTATCTTAGTTTTATTCTTTTCTCACACTTAATTTCCAATGAATCCTCTTTGTCTGTGAAATAATTGTAAATGGCAGTATCATATTTCGATGAGATCCTGAAAGTCTCGCCGGCAAGCCTTTTTCTTTCTTCAATAGAGCTCTTTCCTTCTTTGGTTTCGAGTATATTTAAAAGATCGTTATAATGATCTCTTGAGGGAATTATTAATACATTCCTGAAATTTTTGGCTGCTGCCCTGATAAGTGATATGCCCCCTATATCTATCTTCTCAATTATCTCCTCCGGTGTTTCTCCTGCCAGAAGGGTCTCCTCAAAAGGATAGAGATCCACAACAACAAGATCGAAAGATGGAATATCATATTTAGCCATCTCGTCCAGATCCTTTTTTTCTTCTAGCCGGGCAAGGATGCCTCCGAAGACTTTCGGATGGAGAGTTTTTACCCTGCCTCCAAATATGGATGGATAACCCGTAATTTGCTCAACATGGGTAACCCTGCAATTCATTTTTTCAATAAATGCCGCGGTTCCTCCCGTCGAAAAAATCCGGATGTTCATGTTATCAAGTGCCCGGATAATTCTCTCGAGAGAATCTTTGTTCCATACAGAAACAAAAGCATTCCTGATACTTCTTAATTCACTCATAAACAGAGCCTTAAATTATAAGGTGCAAAGTTATATAAAAAGTTAAAAAATCACTAGATAACTATTATTAAATCCAATAAAATAAAAAAAAGAAAAGGCTGTTTTACAATTGTGACAGCTTATGCGGGCCTTCAAATAATTTTAGACAGTTAATCTGATTATTTTCAATTATTTTTATATCAGGGATTATTTTGAATCCTGCCTCTCAAATCACAGATCAAACTGTCGGGATCCTGTGCATAAAACGGTAAACGGGGCCTTAATTTTTCAGGGCGGTAATTTAACCTATTTATTAATAATTCTGGCAAAAATTAAGTAGGTTTGTTTTCTTAATTTTTCAGTAGTTTGACTTAACCATGATAGTTATAAAGCTTCTCAAGGAAAGTTTGATATTTGCCTATAGCTCGGTTATGATCAATAAGCTTCGTACTCTTTTGTCATTGCTGGGCATCACCATTGGCATTTTTGCCATCATCTCGGTATTTACAATTGTCGATTCCCTTGAGAGGAACATTCGTGACAGCATAGCAGCGCTTGGAGATGATGTTATTTACGTTCAGAAATGGCCCTGGGCTTTTGATCAGGATTATCCCTGGTGGATATATATGCGCCGTCCTGTTCCAGATCTGCGTGATTACGGGGAGATCCGCCGCAGATCACAATTTGCGGAAGGAGTTACGTTTTCCGTATCTACAGGCGGGCAAGTCAGGTATGGAAGCACATATCTGAATAATACCGGGATATGGGCCAATTCACATGACTTTCAGGTTATCCGTCATTTTGAATTAGAGCAGGGCAGATATTTTACTCCATATGAGTCAGCTGCCGGCCGCAATCTTGCCATCATCGGCAAGGAAATAGCACAGAGGCTTTTTGAGGATGAGGATCCTATTAACAGGGAAATTCAGGTATCGGGTACAAGAGTAACAGTTATTGGCGTTGCCCAGCGTGAAGGTTCCAATATGCTTGGGGGTGGCAGTCTTGATGAAATGGTATTATTGCCGCTGAATCTTGCGCGCAATATGTTTAACATAAGGTCCGACCGGCTTAACCCGATGATCATGGTAAAGACATTACCAGGTATATCCAATCAGGAGCTGATGGATGAACTCAGGTTTATTCTCAGGTCATCACGCAGGCTGCAGCCAGCAGCCGAAGATAATTTTGCCCTGAACAGGGCAAGTGTTATATCCCAGGGACTAGATCAGATATTTGTAATGATCAACCTGGTAGGATGGATAATAGGGGGGTTTTCAATTCTGGTAGGAGGATTTGGTATAGCCAATATAATGTTCGTTTCGGTAAAGGAACGCACCAATATAATTGGTATTCAGAAATCACTGGGTGCAAAGAACTATTTCATCCTTCTGCAGTTCCTTTACGAGTCCGTACTTCTGGCCATTACCGGGGGAGTACTGGGACTGGTTTTGATTTTTACCGGTACTCTGCTTGTAAACAATATGTCAGAGTTCACCATAACACTTACCTTCGGGAACATCGTTCTGGGGCTTTTTGTTTCAGCCCTTATAGGGATCATTGCAGGGTACGCCCCGGCATACAGTGCCTCGCGGCTGAACCCGGTTGAGGCGATAAACCATACATTTTGATCATCAGGTATCATTACCAGTTATATAATCTCTGCCTGTTCTTTTCCAATATGCCCCAAAACCGCTGACTCTGCGTACGGTAATGTCCTGGCGGAGCTATTCACCCGAAAGGCGGATTTTTACCCGGATGAGCTGAGAGAATCTATATGGACAGTAAGCTTTATAAAATCATCTACTGAAAGCTGTTCAGGTCTTTTTGAGAACATTGGGTTATCAGCCTCATTTGAATTTAAAAGGGAACCAAGGGAATTGCGCAGCATCTTTCTACGCTGGTTGAAAGCGGTTTTCACAACTTTGAAGAATAATACCTCATTGCAATTAAGTCTGAAGTTTTCCCTCCGCCTCATCCTGATGACAGCCGAGGTTACTTTGGGTGGTGGTATGAAAACCTGTTGACCAACGCTGAAAAGATATTCAATTTCATAGTATGACTGAAGCAGTACGCTAAGTATTCCATAGGTCTTTGTTCCCGGAGGCGATGCTATTCTTTTTGCAACTTCTCTTTGCAGCATGCAAACCACCTCCCGGACCAGGTGCCTGTTTTCAAGAATTTTGAAGAAGATCTGGCTTGAAATATTATAGGGGAAATTCCCGATGATCGCCACAGGTTCGTTATGGATCTTTCCAAGGGGATACTTCAGAAAATCATCCTCAATGATCCTGTCAATTACCTGTGGGAACCGGCTTCTCAGGTATGCTGCCGACTCACTGTCAATCTCAATGAAGGTAACATTCTTTTCCTTACCGATAAGAAATTCGGTGAGCACACCCGTTCCGGGTCCTATTTCAATCAGATGATCATAACCTTTACCGGAAAGTGAACCGGCAATCTTTGCGGCGATATTTTTATCGGTGAGAAAATGTTGTCCAAGGCTCTTCTTGGGTTTTACAGGAGCCATATATAAATTTTTATAGCCATCGCCATTAAAGTTTAGCGGGATTTTCCCGGTTTAACCGGCCGGCATCAGGATGCCTGATGGTATGATCATGCCACCTTGAGCTTGCTGAAATTGACCTTTTCAAGTTTAGCCCGGGCGAACTTAAGGTCTATCCGCAGTTCATCCTTTTTGCCGGAAGGCATTTCGAACATGGGATCTATCATTATGGTCTCACAAATGGACCTTAATCCACGTGCTCCGAGTTTGAATTCGATCGCTTTATCAACTATATACTCGAAAACATCCTCGTCGATATGAAGCTCTATCCCGTCCATTTTGAAGAGCTTGATATATTGCCTGACAATTGAATTTTTGGGTTCAGTAAGAATGGAGCGAAGGGTATCCCTGTCAAGTGGATGAAGGTACGTGAGTACCGGTAAACGGCCTATTATCTCCGGGATCAGCCCGTAGGATTTCAGATCCTGGGGAGCTATATACTGCAGCAGGTTCTGCCGGTCTATCTGCTCCATCCGGCTACCCCCGGTATAGCCCACCACTTTGGTGTTAAGCCGCTGTGCGATCTTTTTTTCTATACCGTCAAACGCACCGCCGCAGATAAAAAGGATATCCTTGGTATTTACCGGTATCATCTTCTGATCCGGATGCTTCCGGCCACCCTGGGGCGGAACGTTGACCACCGAGCCTTCAAGAAGCTTCAGCAGGCCCTGCTGAACACCCTCGCCGCTCACATCGCGGGTTATGGAAGGGTTATCGCTCTTACGGGCTATCTTATCGATCTCGTCTATAAATACGATGCCCCTTTCGGCCGATTCAACGTTATAATCAGCTACCTGGAGCAGTCGGGTAAGAATGCTTTCAATATCCTCACCCACATATCCTGCCTCGGTCAAAACGGTAGCATCGACAATGGTAAAGGGAACATGAAGCATTTTGGCAATTGTCCTTGCAAGAAGGGTTTTCCCGGTGCCTGTTTCACCCACAAGAATGATGTTGGATTTTTCGATCTCCACCTCCTGATCCTCACGGTGGTTTGCCTGCATCAGTCTTTTATAATGATTATAAACTGCCACCGAAATGAACTTCTTTGCATCTTTCTGACCGATAACGTACTGGTCAAGAAAAGCCTTAATTTCAAGGGGCTTGAGCAGTTTAAGATGTTTCAGATCCAGTTCCGACCTGGATTTGACCTCTTCCCTTACTATCCCGTATGCCTGTTCTGCACAGGAATCGCAAATATGACCGGAAACTCCTGCAATTAGAAGATTTGTTTCCTTTTTGTTCCTCCCGCAAAAGGAGCATTTTTCAGCTTTTTTATCGTTGTTATATGCCATTTGAAATCTTGTTAACGCCGGGTTCTAATTTTGTTCTTAATCTGAACAATATAGGAAAAAACGATCAATTTTCATAGGGATTGTAAAACTAATCCATTTTAAGGTAATTAGGAAATTTTACCGGCTTCAATTTCCGGATCCCTTCTATTTTTGCAGTTATATAAGTAATTTATAACTTGCTTTCCGGTTGGAAATTGCATCAATCAAACAATTATCCTTTTCGTTATATAACAAAACACCCTGCAGCAATGGCTGAAGGGTGTTCCAAATATAATTCACTAACCTGTTATTCGCATTTCTGCCACTGCACATTCAGATGTACACCATAGAAGTCATACTTGTCAACTGTAACAACCAGTTCTTCACCCTTGTAGGTTGTGAAAAGGCCTGGTGAGGGGTTCTCATAACCTTGAGGGGACTCATTATATCCCTGGATTTTTACGGCTTCAGATACCACCTCGCCATATTCATCTTCTTCCAGTCTCCAGCCCTCGTTAAGAGTGATGGTGATCTTAACATCCCCGTTGATTTCTTCAAAAAGAACCGTTCCGGCTTCCAGTGTCTGACCGGCAAAAAGAGTTACCTCCTTTTTGTCTGCAAATTCAGCAAAAGTAGCCCAATTCCCGGTATAATTTCCGCGGCTGTTGGTGGTTATGTTATAACGTAAATAACCGGGTTCATCACCATTGGCAGCCCATGCGGTCTCACCGATCCATTCGCACTCTTCATCAACCGGACATTCAACCTCGAAGAAACAGAAGGTCAGGTTGCTGAGTTCCGACTGCTGTCCGCCGGTATTTAACGGTGAACGAAGACCTTCATCAGAATCTGCCCCATCAGCATAATAATATACATTTGCTGCATTGCTTCCCTTAACAATCACAGCACCAACCAAATAACACTTACCATCCTCAAATGGGCCTGTTATTTCGAATGAAACATAGGTGTCATCCGTTACCGTCACTGACAGGCCAACGGGCCAGGAGCCGTCAAATTCACCGTCTTCCCAGTTTAATCTTCCTGTGCTAAGATCAAACTCAGTGCTGTTGTCTTCAGCAACTTCTTCGCAGGTAACATTACCACCGGCGCCTGTTTCATATTTTACAGGGTCAACCATAGGATCCGGGGGAAATGTTTCACCAAAAGTTGCAAATTCTCCGCTTCCGTCACCGGTGGCAAAATCGAGTTTATCCTTTTCGCACGAAACGAGGATAAAAGAGAAGGCCATTTGCCATCATAGCAAATCCGGCCAGGTAGTTAATTCTTGTTTTCATTTATTTTAAAATGGATTAATTAAACATTAAATTATCAAAACAAATTTATTCAGAAAAATGATTGAACAATACATCTTTCAGAATTCTTGATGATAAATTTGACCAATGATTTAATTATTGTGGTAAACAAATACTTTAATGTGACAAACG
>SLGC01000382.1 GCA_007123885.1 Bacteroidales bacterium
TAACCGGAGTAATACTCCTGTTTGAATCAGCAGGCGCATCAAAACCAGAAATGCACCGGTGAAATACACGGCAGCTATAATGCTTATAAGGCTTATACCGGCCGAGGCTTCAGGTCCTGCGGAATAGACAGGCTGGATACTCCTGAAGTTTTCATTAATCGCCTGAAACATGATTGTGTTGTCAGCAGGCACGAGCGGCACGGCATACCGGATTGGAAACAATGGTAATAAGACTGATGAGCTCAATGCACCAATAAAATACCACCGGTTGGCATGGTAAAAGGTTTCGTTTCGCAGGAACAGCCAGTAAACAATGTAAAACAGGGCAATGCCGGCAGAACTGCGGATCAGGAATGCAAATAATGGTTCCATATTTATTGATGGTTATGAGAGTTGTCTAATTCCTCCCCGGTTTTTTTTAAAATTTCTTCCAGGTCCTCTATATCAAGATTGTTCTCCCTGGCGAAAAAAGTTGCCATTTTCGGGAACGACCCGTTGAAATAATTGTTGAGTAACGATTTAAACTGGAACCCTGTGTATTCCTTTTTGCTGATCTCAGGTAAAAACAGGTTGACATTCCCGATCTTTTTGCGCGAAACAAACCCTTTCCTTTCCAGTACATTTAACACGGTAGCCACTGTAGTATAAGCAGGTTTGGGCTTTTTAAACCTGTTGACAATATCCTTTACAACAGCCTCTTCCAACTCCCAGAGAATCTGCATAACCTGCTCTTCTGCTTTTGTAAGTTTCTTCATTATATTTAATTACGTGTATTGTTAATCCATTAATCCTCCGGGCTGCATACTCATTCCTACTACAAATATAGTAAACAAAATCAATTATCCTACTATTTTTTTAATTTTTTTACTACTTTTATAGTATTCATAGTTAATATAAACTTGTCATGGACCTTTTTGAAAAATAGAGAAAGATGAAGAACACAATTATTCCGTTGGTATGTATTTCTACATTGGCTGCTTGCACCTCTTCCGTAAAGGAACAAAGCCTGAAAAAACCAAATATTCTGCTAATTTATGCTGATGATGTGGGGATAGGGGATCTCAGCTGCTATGGAGCCAAACTTATTTGCACACCAAATATTGATGCCATTGCCCAAAACGGGATACGTTTCACCAATGCGTATGCAACTTCGGCCATGTCTACACCCAGCCGCTTCTCGTTGCTTACCGGCATTTATGCTTTCAGGTTACCTGGTTCCGGGATATTGTCGGCCGAAGATCCTTTGATCATAGAGCCCGGCAGCTTCACACTTCCGGAAATGCTTCGTCAAAATGGTTACCGTACCGGTATTGTAGGGAAGTGGCATTTGGGACTTGGTGACACCTATGGCGGCCTGGATTGGAACGCAGATATAGCTCCAGGGCCACTGGAAGTTGGTTTTGATGAATCCTTCCTGCTGCCAGTGACCAACGACCGTGTTCCGACGGTATATATTGATGGACACCGGGTTTATAATCTTGATCCCGGCGATCCTCTTTTTGTCCGGTATCCCGACGAAGCACACCATGAATTTCAGGAGAAACAATTCGGGCAATATGGAGGGGGACAAAGTGATGCGTTAGTGGGTGATTTGCCCACCGGTTTAAGTCATCCGGAATTGCTGCGCTATGGCGCCGATGTGCAGCACTCCGGCACCATTGTAAATGGGATTAGCCGAATTGGCCACATGGCAGGTGGTAAATCGGCCTGGTGGGATGATGAAACCATGACCGGCCTTTTTGCGGAAAAAGCTGAAGCATTCATTAAAAAGGATAGTGGTAAACCCTTCTTTTTATTTCTTTCTTTGCACCAGAATCACGTTCCGCGCTTACCCGACCCCCGTTTCGTGGGTACAAGCGGGGTTGGGCTACGGGGTGACCACGTGGTGGAGCTCGACTGGATTGTTGGAGAAATGCTGAAGGTGCTGAAAGAAAACGGACAGTTGGAAAACACGGTCATTATTTTCTCCAGCGACAATGGTCCTGTGCTTTTTGACGGCTATGACGATGGTGCACTTGAAAACCATAACGGCCATGACCCCAGTGGCGGTTTTCGCGGCGGCAAATACATTGCATACGAAGGAGGAACTCGTATGCCCACCTTGCTGCAATGGACGAAAGAAGTTGAAGCCGGATTGGTTTCAGATGCATTGATAAGTCAGGTTGATTTTCTTGCATCGTTTGCTTCTCTCGTGGGAGGTCAAATACCGGGAGGCGTTCGCCTTGACAGTCGTGACATATTACCTGCCATGCTAGGTAAATGCAATGAAGGGACTGAATACATCGTACAACAATCAAGTGATGGCCTTGGTCTTCGTACAGGCAAATGGAAATATATCGAGGCATCGGACAGGTCGGCATGGGCTTATGATCGACACAATATGGGTGAAACCAATGTGATGCATATTGACCAGCTTCTGGTTACACAATATATCTTCGATTTGGAAGCTGACCCTGGAGAAACCAGAAATCTGTCTACCGAATTCCCTGAGAAATTACGGGAACTTGCTGATATTTTGGAGCAAATCAAAGGCGAATTCTGAAACGTGATTAACCGGTATGCAGTTCGGTAGCTTTACTTGCCGCCCGGTTTATCAGCGGAGTTCCAATCTGCATGTTCCCGCCGCTAAAGACGCTGAGGTAAAATTCAGAGGGGCCGGGAATAACATCCAGCACATCCCTTCGCCACTCAAATGGATTAACTTCATCATTAAACGTTATCCGGTTTTGAACATCAGATAATCCGGATTGTTTTCATTTCAGACAGCTTATTAATTTCTCGCAATCATTTAAACAGTTAAAACTACTTAATTATGCATTTAAAAAAGTTCACAACAAGGCTGGCAGGAGGGGCAGTTATGACAGTGCTGTTTTTTCTGGTGACAGCAGATGCTGATGCACAAGGAAGAAGGGGTTGGGGAAGGGGTGCCGGCTCAACCGATGAATCACTATTTAAAGGTATAGAAAATGAGCAGGTTTTGCCCATGCTGCAGCATTTGCCACGTACCTATGGCGGGCAAAATGTTCCTGCTGCAGATGGCAGGTTTCTGTATGATTTGATACTGGAGAAGGGGTATACACGGGGGCTGGAGGTAGGTACTTCAAACGGCTACAGCGGATTGTGGATCGGACTGGCATTGAAAAAGAACGGCGGCAGGCTTTATACCATCGAGATCGACCCGAGGGCGGCTGATGAGGCAAGGGAGAATTTCAAGAAGGCCGGTCTTGATAATGTTATCGAGGTTTTAACGGCAGATGCCCTTGAGGGTATCCCGGAGGTGCCAGGGGAGTTTGATTTTGTGTTTATTGATGCACATAAACCCCAGTACCCGGATTATTTGCGCCTGGTTAGGAACAGGGTGGTATCAGGAGGTGCGATAACGGCACATAATGTAACCGACAGAAACCCTTCAATGGCTGACTTTGTCAATATGATCAGGAATGACCCTGGCCTTGACACCGAAATATTTGACAGGTACACCATGTCGGTTAGCCTGGTCACTGAATAGCGGCGATCCTGCCCCCTGATTTGCAGCACGGTTTATCCATTCTGCCGGGTACTTCAGACCTGTTTTTATTTTTTCCATCCGGTCAACAGCATCCTGGTTAGTGGCATTTATTACCCTGCACAAGAAGCCAATCCACCCAGACATCCATTTGCTTAATGGAATTATGCCTGAGAATTTGCTTAAACCATAAATTAACTATGAATCTTCAATGGTTTCCTGTTGTATGCTGTTTTTTTTATCATTTTTTTTGCCGTTAATTAGCATATTTATATTTGTACGAAACCTTAGTTAATTTTACTTTTACTAACCTACAATCATAAATCAATGAGAACTTTACTTTTACTGATTATTCCTGCCCTGTTTCTTAATTTGACGGTTAAAGGTCAGGAGAGGAGTTTTGAGGAATATAAAAGAGAACGGGAACGAAAAATGAAAGAATACTCAAATCGGCAGGATAATTTAAGGGAATTGAGCAGGCAGGATTTTGAACAATACGTCGACAAGCGCAACCGGGAATATGCAGAATATGTAAAAAAACAGTGGGAACAAATGAAAATACTCGGGGGCTTTGAGTCAGATACGGAACCCAAGCCTGTTCAAATACCTGAATATATACCAGGTAAACCAGAGCCATCCCGTGATGAGGTTATAGATAAGTTAACCGCTGATAGTCCGGGTGTTATTCAGCATGACGTCCAACCTGCAGAACCAGTAAGGCTGAAACCGTTAATTCCCGGTGTAAAAAGAGAAACCACTAAAGTTGATTTTTACGGAAGATTGTTTCATATTGAAGTTGATCAATCATTAAAAGATATAAAAGCTTCGGGTATAATGGAAAATGATGTCGCCCGGTTTTTTGAAAAAGCAGCAGAAAGCGAGTTTGCCCCCACCATTCATAAACTTCTTCAGATTATCGAAAATACCGGCCAGAATGATTGGGGACTTTTTATGATAACCAAAAAATTAGGAGAAGAGCTGTCCCCGGATGATCAAAATACCGCAAAGTTATTGACATGGTTTTTACTCCTTCAGGCCGGGTACGACATCAGGGTTGGAAGGCAGAATGATGATCTGGTGCTTTTATTGCCTTTTTCAGATATAATCTACAGGGTAAGTCGCCTGACGATAGGCCGGCAGAACTATTATATTTTTGGCAGCAACAGCCGGGGTAATTTTTATACGTACCAACAAAACATGAAAGATGCCACCAGGGTGTTTGACCTGAATTTCTACAGAAGTCCCCGCCTGGCAGAACATGCGCAGCAAAAATCACTTACTTTTGAATTCGAAAACCGCCAGGTGACAATTAACCTTGAATATGATCCCAAGCTTGTTGCCATGATGCGTGAACATCCTCAAACTCACATGCGCATTTTTTTTAATGCCCCTGCATCCTTTTATCTGTCCAGGTCAGCGGATAATAATCTCAGACCATTGATTTCCGGCTTGGATGAGGTAACCAAAGTAAGCTTCATGTTACGCCTTGCGCAGACTGCTTTTGAGTATGAATCTGACCAGGAGCAATTTGGAAGCAATAAGTTTATGCTCCCGGATGAAATAATTCATTATGACAGATCGGACTGTGATGATAGAACCGTTATCTTTGCATGGCTAACACGCAATTATACTGATCAGGAGGTAGCGGCTTTGATGTATCCCGGTCATGCTGCTACAGCGGTTTATTTTCCGGGAGGTAACCCTCCGGGAGACCAGTTTCTTTTTGAGGGCAGGCGTTTCGTTATTGCCGATCCTACCTATATCAATGCCCCTATAGGCAAAACCATGCCTCAATTCAGAAATGTGCGTCCTGAAATGTGGCTGGTTGATGCAAGTGACTTTGATTGCAGGCTCTTTGCTTTCCATTCACCGGCCCACTATTTTGTATATAGTTTGACACGTTTTGAAGTACAACCCACTGGCCTGCTAAACTAAGTTCGTTTATCGTCAGATCAAGATGATACAAAATCCTAAATTATTCCTGGTATTCACTTCCAAAATATTGAATAGATACAATTGGGCTGGAAGAGTCCTTATAACTAACTCGTACCGTGTAATTATCATTTACAAAAGTGTTATCATCAGTTTTAGTGAATGAAGATGAAGATAAAGTATTTTCAATAGCTGATACTACATCTGTTGCTTTTCCGCGTCCCTTACCCGTCAATTCAAACTCATATGCATATAATGATACAACTTCCTCTCTATTAAAAATGTAATCAGTTTGCCATCTTGAATTCCATCCGGAACCAACCTGATACCTCCTTTGTTCAAAGGGTAATCCTACAGCAACTAAATTATACCTTGCATCGTTGCTGATCCTTTTTGTTGGGATCACTCTGTGAGAAACTCCGCTTTTGTTAAAACTTGACTCTCTGAGGTTAAGTTCCTCCATTAATTCACCAAAGGTTAGATTAAAGCTGAGCCCCTCAGGTGATTCAATATTAATAACAGAAGTAATCAGGTCAATGTTAAAGTAATCTGTCCTTACCCGCTGAAAAGCAGATTCGCCAGAAACTATGTAATTTCGATAATCTCTAGCTGTACCATCAAATTGAGGGTTTATGACGTAATTTCCTTTCTGGTTTATAAAACCAATTTTTTGAGCACTAGTTACTAATGACAGATTTCCGTTAAATGGTGATGCGTGGCTAAATTGAGGATTTACAAGAATTCTCCCTTTTCTATCAATAAACCCCCAGTTATTCCCGGAATTAACTGAAGCAAGCTTGTTACCCAAAAAAGGAGAAGCACTTGAGAATTGTGGATTTATTATTATTTTGCCCTTATCATCGCACCATCCCCATCTGCCTCCTTGTTGGATCATAAAATTCTTATTATCTGGTATCATTTCTGAAAACTGAGGATTAATTATATAGTTCCCCTTTTTATTAATAGCACCATATCTATCCGATGACCTGACGACTGCTTTTCCATTAATAAATTTATTGGCCTCATCAAATTGATAATTAATGACAATTAAGCCCTGCTTGTTGATGTATCCATATTTTCTTTCATTATTGCTAACTGCGCATAATCCTTCATTAAAATCACCTGCGCTTGTAAATTGCGGATTTATAGTTACAGCACCATTTTTATTAACAAACCCCCATTTCTCATTCCCATCATCGTCAATAACACTAAAAGCAGCTAAACCTTCACTGAAAACTCTGACTTGTTCTGCGTCTTGCAGTGTAATGACGATCTCACCTTTCTTGTCAATGGCGGTTGGTGCAGCATTTTCTTGTACAACCCACGCAAGGCCTTCTTGAAATACGGATGCCTCCTTAAAATTTGCCATAATTTCATACTTGCCATCTTTATTTATGAAGCCCCATTTAGGTGAATCATCAGATGTTCTAACCAGTGCCAGTCCTTCATAAAAGCATGTTGCATTTGAAAACTGGGGGTTAATTACAATTTTGCCTTTTCTGTCGATGTACTGATATTCATTCCCGGTTTGAACAGGGATAAGTCCGATAGTTTCAATTGTGTTTTTCCTTCCGCAGGAACTCAATAAGGCAATAACTAAAAAAAATCCGGCGATTTGTAAATTTCTTTTCATGTTAGGTAATTTTAAATTAGAAAAATCATCAATCCCCTTTCAGATGGGGTGAGCAGAGCTTTTACGTATTGGTTAAAGTGTCATTCATCCATAATGCAACGGACAGGGTAGCCGGACGCGCGGCGGAGGCTATACATGGTAGCAGTATTGCTTTGGGTGAAGCTCAGACACCGCGCGTATGTACCATTCACGGTGCTCGACCAATAGTAACCCCAGGATCCCAAATGGCTGAGCCATCCATCTGTGGGAGAGCGGCTCCCGGCAAGTGGCAGTTTAAGCGGTGAGTTAAAGGCGCCATATTGGTCGTTGCTGCTCCAGCTTAACCGTTCTTCAGTCCACTCCGCCTCAGTAGGCAGCCTGTATCCCGGTGGGCAGGGATTGTTGATACTGCTTGCTCCCTGCCACAAATTGTTATTTTGGGGGCTTCGCCAATCGCCTCCAGATGTGATAAAATTGCCATGCCCGGGGTTATCGCTGCTGCTCAAAGTAGATGTTGTTGGGGAATTTCTCTTCTCATGTCCATCGGTGCCACGCCCCCACTGGTATAGGTCGCCATAGGCTTCGGTATCGTTGCTGCTGGCAGCAACCCTGGATGCACCTAAATTCCTGTCCATCCAGATTCTACCGGTGGCAGGGTTGTATACATCCCATTCGTTTAATGTGGTAAAGTTAACCTGGTTACCATAGCTCGTACCCACGCTGTTTGTGGCGTAGGCGCGCACATAGTAAACTGTTCCTGGTTGGAGGTTATTCAGGTTGCTGGTGAATGAGCCGGTACCCGTTCCGTTAAACGTTATACCCTGGTTGGTCTCTAAAGTGGGATTCTGGCTGGTGCTCCACACCACGCCCCGCTCGGTAATGGCAAAGCCACCATTGGAAGTAATATTTCCGCCGCTTGTGGGGGTATTTATGCCTGATACTGCAATAGTAGTTAATTCTGGCAAGCCGTCCTGCGTTGCAAAGCTTTGCTGGTCACCATAGCTTGTACCCACGCTGTTTGTGGCGTAGGCGCGCACGTAGTAAACTGTTCCTGGTTGGAGGTTACTCAGGTTGCTGGTGAATGAGCCGGTACCCGTTGCGTTAAACGTTATGCCCTGATTGCTCTCCAGGGTGGGGTTCTGGCCGGTACTCCACACCACGCCCCGGGTGGTAACGGTTGAGCCGCCGTCATCGGTTATGTTGCCGCCACTCTGCGCAGAGACGGCAGTGATACTTGTAACCTGTGTCGTAGACAGAACAGGCAAAGAAATATATAACTCAACCTTTCCAGAGGTGGATTCACCTGCATAGGCATAGAGCCTGTATCGGTAAAGATTGTTTGCAAGGTATACTTCCTGATCAATACAGCTATATTTATCAACTCCTAAAACAGCGAATTCCTCCTGCCAATCTCCCTCATTTATCCTTTTGTCTATCTTAAATCCTTCATGACCCGAATGATCATATTCCCATGAAAGAGAAACCGATGTGGGTGACAATACACTGACTTTAAATTGAGAGGGAGAAGGAATAGAAGCATCAAACTCCAAATATTCCGAAGCAGAATTATTCTTGCCTGCAAAGGCATAAAGACGGTAGGTATAAATCAGCCCTTGCTTCGGAACAATATCCTCATCAGTCCACGTAAGAACATCTTTCGGTACCTCATAATAGCCTACCTGCCACTCACTGTCTCCCTTTTTGCGGTCAAGCCGGTAACCTTCGATGTTTTGAATGGCTGAACTCCATGAAAGTTTTACTGAAGTGACATTGATCCTATCTGCCTCGAAATTTTGTGGGGCCCACGAAACAGGATCAGTGCTGGCCTTTGTGTCCCACGGATTATTCCGTTCGGGCTTCTCGCAGGTGGACAGGACAAAAACGATAAGGACAAGGACTGGTAAAAGCCTGTAAGATGCCGGATAAATTCTGATCATGTTTATTGATGATTGAAAAAACTTATTCTATAAATAATACCTTTTATCATTGATTAAAACTGGCAGCTTAACCCGAAAACAGCCCCGTCTCTTACAGGCATTGCCGATAACCTGTATTGCCTCATCGTATTTCTCTGCTGCGAAGATTTAACCATTGTAACTATCGCAAGCGGAACGGCTACACCAAAGGCTATGTACGAATAAAGTTGATGCTGTTCCATAGTATCATAAATAGTTGTGGCATCAGTGGTGGCAGTTTTGTAGTCATCGGCCAGGCTTACTGAAGAATACTGGAACCAGGCTCCGGCTCCCGCGGCAACCGCGGTTGTCAAACCCCATAATATTTTGGAACTCCGGTACCTTCTTGCCTGATGCAACAGGCTGCCTTCAAATGTCTGCATGTCAAAGATAAGTTCCCGCTCTATTCCTTCAGCCACGTCAATCCTCTGAACCGCATCGAGGTAGCCTTCTTTGCGCACCGTAACATTATAACTTCCTATCAGGACATGAAAGGATGCCGGAGTGGTTTCTGTGCGCCTCTGGCCGTTTACATATATTTCCGACCCCCTTGCATCAAATGGCCGGGTTACTACGCTCAGGGCTCCGTAGCGGGGAATTGGTGAGAGGTTGATCTGCTCTGTCTGCCCTACAAGTACAAAAACCTGCCTTTCATCATCATGGTGAAAGTCCCTGGATGCTCTGAGCCTGTATTGTCCCGGTGTGAGATTGGCTGAATAACTCCCCGAACCTCCCCATCGGTCATCCAGGTATATTTCTGAACCAGGGGCACTAACATTCAATGTCCCGAAATTCCGCGAAAGCGGAACAAACCTCTCGGTGCGGCTGCCATCTGATACTGTAACCTGTTCACGGGCATCAGAATATAGATCCTTCTGAAGCACAACATTATACGATCCGGATGATATACGGGGATTGCTATACGGGGTTACTCCAGCCTCACTGCCGTCAATGATCACTTTTGCCCCTGAAGGATCGGAGGTGATTAACAGTTCTCCGAAGGCAGGCTTAAGATCTACTTTGAAGCTCCTGTTATCGCCGTCTTTAATATTGAAGCTTTCCCGGAATTCATGATATAAAGGCATTCTTACTGATAAATCATGATTGCCGCTGGCTATTTCTGTACGAGCCATTGGTGTTGTTCCCATCAATCGCCCACCCAGGTAAACCTCTGCCCCGGAAGGTTGTGAATTAACCTGCCAGTAGCCGAATCTGGGCCTCAGGTTTATTAGAGGAAGATCAACCATAGCGCCTTCATTCAGTTCAAATTGAGTGATGTGTTCATGATGAAGGGGTGTCTGCAGCACCAGGTTATAATTACCAGCTATGTGTCTGCCCTGGTACGGAGTGGTGCCGACGCGCTGTTCATTAAGGTAAACTTCGGCGCCCCCAGGAGTGCTTGTTATGATTATATGTCCGCTTAGTGCAAGTCTTGTGGTTGTTTGACCGGGTTGAAGATTAATGTCTATTAACTCTTCCTCCTGCACATCAATCGTGTGGGTAACGTCATCAAAGCCCTGCTTTATGAATCTGAATGTGCGCTCTCCCCTGGCAACATTAAGAACTGCACTTGTGCCACTCACCATCACAGGGGCATTACTGCCGGACTGGATGTAAACATTTCCCTCGTTAAGACGAAAAGTAATCCGGACCAGGTCAGCCCTTTCTAATGTGCCGGTAGAGACAACCAACAATTCGTAAACCATGTGTGATTGTGCAGGCTGTGGCAGTGGGACATCCAGTGGCATATGTTCCGGAGCCATAAGCCTCAGGCGTCTCTCGCGTGGTGCAACCCAAATCCAGTAGCCATCTTCCCGGCGCTCAATTTCAGTAATCCCGATGTTTGAGTCAAACTGCATGCCCGGAATATTGGTCACAACCTTGACAAGGGCACACGGTTCATCATTGACTGTGCGTTTTTCATACCTGCGTGCTGCAAGGTCATTTGTGACCGCACTGAAGTCCCTTACTTGAAATTCCTGTGCAAGGAGAGATGGTATAAGAAAAACTGCCGTAAATATTAATGCAAGGAAGGATGTTCTCATATGGTCTCTTTTAAAATCTGAAATCCTCAAGACCGAAAATACTGCCATCCGGATTTTTTTCAGGCTGCCAGGACCTGACGTAGATCTTTGGTTTTATAGTGTCATTAAGGTCTATCATAAGGAAAAGGTAACCCTTATCAGCATATGTTGATGAATAGTAGTATTGTGCAATCTGGATCCCATATATCTTGTCATTCCTCTCGGTTTTCCTTACCTGGTTGTCTTCAAGACGCAGGTTGATGAATTCATTGCGGGCGAACACCCTGCCAAGCCTTTCAATGAATTCTGCCTTGGAAAGGATAATATATTGTACCTGATCGTCGGTAAGGCCGGCATACATGCCCCTTACCCTCTCAATGGGTTCAGGGACCCGTCTTACAACATTGCCGATTATGATCAGTGCATTCTCATCGAATATGGCCTCCAGATAATCAAGTCTTTTCAACGAGTATGCAGTTTTGTAATTTTCCATGAATCTTATCAGAAAGAACTTATCCTCCTCTGACCCAAAACCGGCAGGCCGGGAAAGTATATTGTTTATTGCAATGTCGCCAAGCGAAAATGAGAGGCTGCTGATCTTGTGTTTGTCATCGAAAGTAAAAACAACATTTTCAATGAACTTTTCGCGATTGTTATGATATGAAAAAAGCATGGGAATCGAACGCACCATGACTTCATCGCCAACTCTCATAATTCTGAAGGTGTCGAATTGTGGTTCAAGGACGGTAACCTCGCCGCTGGCGATCAACTTCCTGTACATATCGAACCCTTCACCGGTAAAGCGGGAACTGATATCATCATGGTTGCCGTTTCGTATTGCCCTTATCACCTGGCTTACTGCTTCACTATAAATCTCATGTTCTGTCATCTCCCGTTCCACCAAACCGAATCCTGTTATTGGAGCAGCGTGGCTGACAGGTTTTGCCTGTTTGCCGGATATATCAATCCTGTACTCTGCCCTTGAGAAATAAGGTATCTCTACCCTCTCCAGCATAGTTTGCACCTCGGGCTCAAGGTGCGCCTTGTTATTGTACTGGTATTCAACTCTTAATCTTAAGCTCGAGAACTCCCTTGCCGCTTCTCCATCAAGGATGGCAACACCCATACCGTTCCTTGCACTTACAAGTCCGGAATACCCGTCTCCCACCCAGTAGTTGTAGTCTACGTCCTGAACAAGATTATTTCGGAAAGTTATCGACAAATGCAGTTGTTTTTTAAGAGGGTTTTCACTTTCTATTGCCGTTGTAAGCTCAAAATTGAGGAAAGAAAATATCCTGTTGATGCGGTCTGATAATCCAAGCATAACAGGTTCGCTGATATTGCCCCCGAAATCATGCCTCAGCCTTGTATTGTCAGGGTGGCTCCGTGCCAGCACCAGTGCCCAGTAGTAATATCTTAGGGCATCGGATATCCTGAACTCCTGCTTGGCCCTTCCGGCCATTAGAATAAAGTCGCCTATCATCTGTTCGCGCTGGATGAAAACCTCTGCCATTTGCTCCCTTGTGAGATAGACAAAAACCTCGACACTACCCGGATCATCCTTCAATACCCTCTCTTCATAACGGTTGACAACAGCTGAAGAATAGGTGGTAACCACACTTCTTACATAAACATCGAGATCATCACTTGTCTCTTCGACCACCTGCTCAAACTCACTTTTTATGTGTACAGAGATGCTCTCGGAAAGATTTTCAAGTGCATTCCTTTTTGCGCTGGAATAGTTGGCCCCGATCCCCATACCCCAATGATATAGTCCTGAATTTCTTATATAATCAATAGTCTGGGAATGGGAGGGGGTATTAAACAGAAACATTATTATGATCAAGGCAACATGAAGAAATGGGAGAGGTCTTTTCATTTATCTTCTGGTTAAGAACATAATTATGCCCGGGAGCCTACTCGGGCATAACCGGCCTTTTATTTATCAGATCAACCTTGTAAATGAACCAAACTTGTTCATCAATTCAATAATACGGCATTTTTTAAATATCGTTACACGATAAATCATTTTATCATTTTAGATTTTAATTACCCCTGTGATTACATCATACAATTAACCTAAAATCCGGTAAAATTGAAATTACCTGATAAGGAATAAACTACTGCATCTTTAAACACAAGTTCAAAAGCAACCTTTTCGCCTTTAAGGTCTGACAGGCTTTTACCATTCCATCTAACTATTGCATCGGTAGCATTGCCCGTAAGAACCCGGCTATCTTCAATTGTATAGCCTGGAACCGGAATCCCGGCCTCATCAATGACGGCAACTTTTAAAAACCCTTGCTGGTCAATATCGGCACTGATCCTGAAATCACTCCCGGCAACATCAAAAAGGTTGGTTTTAATTCTCCCGGTATCTGAATTTGCAGTTATATAACCTGCAAACCCGTCCGGTCTTATCCTGGCCAGATTCAATGAACCCTCCCTCCAGTCGGTATGGTAATGATTGCTGCCGCCATAATAGATAAGGATCTCATCATTTTTTATTACCGGAACTGAAGCATATATGCAGCCGGCATCATAATCGCTGCGGGGATAATCAGAAAGGTTCCCTCCCCGGGGAATAAATGCCGAACCGGGTGAGATCCGGTACCAGTTCCTGGTATCCGGACTCCAGGCTAATTCCGTATCTACGGTATCATCTTCATTAAGTATCGATGGCAGTCCGATATAAACATTTGCGTAATGAAATATCGGCATAGAGTATACCTGTTCATGTATCCCTTTCCCCCGTAAGATCTCTTCCGTTTCAGTCCAGTTGATAAAGTTTTCACTTTCAGTTCTGACTGCAATTCTTTGCCTGTCCTTCCAGGTGCGTGTAATACCAATATATTTATTGAGCCCGGGAGACCAGATGGCATTATTGTGTGCATCGCCCTGAACATTATTTTCGGGCCACGGATGAGGATCCGACCAAACCAGTCCGTCCTCAGAAAAAGCCACGGCCATGTGTCTTTCAGGACGGTCAATTCTGCCAAACATCTTATATCTTCTTTTCGGATCACTCTCCTGTTTGTCTTTGAAAACGCCACCTTCGAAATTAAGTTTCACAATATTGTTTTCTGAGGATCCCATGAACTCAACAAGACCGAGGGACGGTTTGATCCAGATGATACCATCTTCAGACCAGGCGTAGAGAATTCCGCGTTTTCTTCCGGCGCCGGCAGTTGAATATTCGTGTTTTAATCGTTCCTTTACAGGTACAGATTCAGATGCGGCATCTCTTATAAAACATTTATACCATATTTTAAATAATTGGTCTTTCTCATCATAGATCACATTTGGATACAAATTATCATAACGTGCCTCCCAGATTTTTGGAGGATCGGACCAGTACTCTTCAACAAAAAGAGGGTTATTGGGATCCTTGATCACATTTCCCGGTACAAGGCTGACATTTTCGGTAAAACCAATGATCCTGGAATCAAGCAGAAGAAACCTGTTAATATCAGCTTCCCGGCATGAAATAACAATGAATAAAAATCCAATTATAGCAAACTTATAAGGCATATTTGGAAGTATTTCGTTATGTGTGTCCGGAACGTTGTTTGATCCAACGCTTCGGATAAGGATATTTTAAAGACTAATTCCATAATTCCCCGTCGCCGGTCGGCTCTCCTTCCAAGATCCATGAAAGATTAAACCTGGCAACCTGCATTGACGAATAGTGATGTTCCGGTCCGCCCTCAAAAAGAAGAAATATCAACCCTTCACCAGGGGTTCCGGGTCTTCCTGCACCAAGAGATGAATAAGCAGAGGGGCCTTCATATACAAGCCTCTTCACAGGCCAGGTATCACCACCATCGAAGCTGGCCCAGACTGTCATCTTTTCCCGTTTCCCGCCTGCCGTGTCGGAATTGCTGTAGATCAATATATCATGATCCTTCACAGGCAAACGAACAAGTCCGCCTTTCATCCCGTATCCGCGGCCATAGCCTCCACCATCGGGCAAAACGCTGCTTATCCTCAAATTATCCCATGTCACGCCCCCGTCAAAACTCCATGCTTCACGCCGCAAAGATTCTTCCGGACCGATTTCCCTTGCAAGGGAAGGATCGTAAAAACCCTGGCAACTTCGGGAATTGTAATAAATCCGGCCATCGTGCAGCTCAGCCAGGGCAGCTTCTTCGGTTGCACCTTCCGGGAACAGACCACTTACCTGCCATGTGGCTCCTCCATCATCACTGTAGATGGCACAACTGTAGATCAGATCCTCCGGCTGCCGGTCGGAAGGATGCTCCGGGGCATGTGGACGGAAAGTTGCGCTTACTATAAGCCTTCCCCTATGCGGGCCGTGTCTGAGAGTTATACCACTTTCGCCGGCATTGGCATGCATCATATATATCCCTCTTTTATCCCTGTCATCCCAGGTCCCCCTCCTTTTAAGTTTTGCCTGTTCCAACCATTGCATCACCCCGTTTGGTTTCAGGGTAATACTTTCCTCCACCCATGTCCTGCCATGGTCACTGCTTCGCCACAATTTGTCTGTCTGATCCCACATACGGACAACAAGCAGATCCCCGGTTGCCTCATCAGGAATAAAATTTGTATCCAGAAAACCAAAAGGCACTTCGATGATCCCGCCCCAACTATTTCCGCCGTCTTCACTCCTGCGCAGGTGGCCGGATCCGGCCTGCGGGGGGTTTGCCCGGTTGCGCAAAACAAGTATGGTGCCGTCAACTGCAATTCCAAGGTAGGGCTCACGAACCTGCCCTCCTCCGTTGAACACCTCCTTCAATTCGAAGAAAGGTTCGCCTTTGAAGGTTTCGAAAGTCCCCTCTTCGGGTTTGCCTGCAGCAGTAAGAGGAACTGTTCTGTCATCTGCTGAGGTTTGACATCCTGATAACGTACCCCATATAAACAAAATCAGCAAATGGCAATACCATCTGGAAAAGCAGCATTTATAAGGATTCATACAAATAAACCGGTTAAATTTGTTTGTAAAATAATCAATTTCCTGAAAAGAAATAAATATAAGAATTAGGTGTGACATTAATCTTAAAATCCAGTATTTCAGGCAAAGTAATCATCAAGAAATGGTCGTTGTCATTGGGATGGAGGTTTGCATCTGCCAGTAAATCAAATATTTTTCATTATTTATGAATAAAGTCATAAATTTGAACTCCCGATTAAAATAAAAAAAGGTGTATAATAGTTAATAATTCTTGAAATATCAGTAAATCCCCGCAGTTGAAATAACTATTTTACGGAAATATATTTAAATTGACTTGTACGCCTTAAACGTCCATTAGATCAGTGATTTAACTTAGATATTTATGAGAATTAAGCGTCTACAGCCGGCATTTCCCCGAATTATTCCAAAAGGCTCATGGAAAGCACTGGTCGTTTTATTTGTTGGTCTTCTTTTAACGGCCATCACGGTAAGCTATACAAAAAACCTTATAGAAAAAACCGCTCTGCAGGATTTTGAATTTGACAGTGCCGACCTGCAAAATAAACTGGAAGCCAGGCTAAGGGCTCATGCCCAGCTGCTTCGCAGCGGCGTGGCGCTTTTTGCTTCCTCTGACACGGTAACACGCGAGAATTGGAGGCAATTTCACGAACACTCAAGAGTTCAGCAGAATATGCCAGGCATCCAGGGTTTCGGCTATACTATGATCATTCCCCCGGAGCAGTTGTCACATCATATAAGGAAAACCAGGGAAAGCGGTTTCCCTGATTATACTGTATGGCCGGAAGGGGAAAGGGATATATATACGTCAATAATATACCTGGAACCCTTTTCCGGAAGAAATCTTCGAGCCTTCGGATATGACATGTTTTCCGAAGAAGTGCGTCAAAAGGCAATGAAAACAGCCAGGGACTCCGCCTTCGCCGTATTATCGGGTAAGGTTCTCCTGGTTCAGGAAACCTCGGAGGATGTTCAGGCAGGAACACTGATGTATGTTCCCGTCTACAGGAGGGGTATGCCGGTAAACACTGTCGAAGAACGCAGGGAAGCCTTACAGGGGTGGGTATACAGCCCATACAGGATAAATGATCTGACCGAAGGAATCCTTGGAAACTGGGATCATCCCGGCCCGGACAGGATCCATCTCAGGATCTACGACAACATCATGCGATCCGGCGACGATCTGTTATATGACAGCCAGGCTGATGAAAGTGCAGTGAAAAATGAAGAACCAAATCTATCCATCACACTTCCCGTGAGATTAAACAGCGAGGAATGGATTATGGTCCTTACCAGGAAAAGCGAAGATCTGAGCCTGTTTAACAGCAGCCTGCTTATGGTTCTTGCCAGCGGCCTCATAATAAGCCTGTTGCTATTTTTGCTAACATTGTCACTGGTCAAGACAAGTAAGGATGTCAAACAAATACAGCAGCTAAATACACAGCTTGAAAAATTAAACAGCGACAAGGACCGGTTTATTTCAATACTCGGGCATGATTTACGGAATCCCTTTAACAGCCTGCTGGGGTTCCTCGATATTTTAACAAAGGACTTTCATCTGCTTGGGGAAGAAAAAATTCAGCATTACCTGGGTCATTTAAACACTGTGGCAAAAAACACATACGGACTGCTGGAAAACCTGATGGAATGGTCCAAGACACAATCAGGAAACGTTCCATTCAAGCCTGAGGTGATTAGTTTTAAGGATATCTGCAATGAAGTTTGCCTCCAGGTAAGCCCAAATGCCGGCGCAAAGAACATCAGAGTAAATAGTTGTATTGGTGAGGACATCAAAATTTTTGCCGATAGTGAAATGCTCAAAACGGTTTTGCGGAATCTCTGCACCAATGCGATCAAGTTTACCAACCGGGGTGGAGAAGTTATTGTATGTGCCGAACAGGATCCCCGGCATGTGAAAATAACGGTTTCCGATACCGGAGTTGGAATACGGCCTGAATTGTTGCCAAAATTGTTTGATATATCCCGGTCGGTCACGACCAATGGCACAGAGAATGAAAACGGTACAGGGCTCGGGTTAATAATATGCCGGGAACTGATCTCTCTTCATGGAGGAAAGATATGGGCCAAAAGCACTCCCGGAAAAGGAACAAGTTTTATTTTCACTATACCTTATGCCGGTTCCTTAAAACCGGATTCAGCGATAATCGTAGAAACAACAGGAAGGAAAAATTAAAGTTTCAGTTCAGTTCACATTACCGGAATAATATCCTTATGGTCAATACCGGGCCGTTCACTTATCTATCTCATCAGGTTTTATCCTGCCGGAGCAAAGGATGTTGATTATTTACCATCTATTACTGGCTATACTTCGCTTTCAACAGATTGCCATGCCAATATCAGGCAAGACCTGATTCTTTATAATGGTTTCATGCAGCCATATCAACTCAAATCTGCTTCTCTATATCGATACGCAGCCATATCAACTCCCGATCATATAATTTTTTAGTCAGCGATCAGGCAATTTTCCTGACTTGAAATATTCGATTTTTTAAACCATTACCCAAACATTAATATTAAAATATTGTTTTCCTTGTGATAATAATATTAATTTACTAAAAGTGAAAATATGGAAACCGTGAAAAAAGGAGCTAAAGCGAAGATGGCAGACGTTAACCCTGAGAAGAAGGAAGGCCCTGTAGCCACAATGCTGGAAGAACAGACTGCCAAAATACCCTCTGATGCGTTTTTATGGGCTTCTGTGGGTGCCATGGCAGCTTCACTAACGCTAAAGATTTTAAGGAAAGATCATGCAGCCCTTTTTGTGGCTAACTGGGCACCAGCATTCCTGTTGTTCGGAATCTACAATAAACTTGTTAAGCAACTGGGTCATGATTCTGAAGATTAGAAATAATAGCAAACCATAGCGCGGAACATCCATATTAATTTCATAAGCATTCTGAGAGTGCTTCATGTATAATACCCATATCAATTTATCCATTGTTTGCAAGAAAAAGGTAGGCTGCCGGCGGCTCACCCGGTACGACTTTAGCCGGTGAGCCTGGAAATAGCATCATTTATTTTGGCTCTTAACCAAGTTAAAATAAATCACCAAACAAAGAACCAAACTATTGGCGCAGACTTTTTACTTATAAACAGATCGGGCAAAATCAAGCTTTTTGATCACTTAAACAACACTGTTTATACTGAAGCAAGTATAAAAGATTGGAATGATAATCTAGAAAAGCTGAATCGACCAATATTTAAATACTTTAAAGCACCCGAAAGCAAATTGTTTAAGAACAAAAATGGTGTTTTCATTGCAGACGAATTGGTCAGTGCCTCAGTTATGGGGGTATACAAAGCCCAAAAGCAAAAACACATTTACTCAAAAGTAATTCAAGCTTATACAAAATACCTTATTAATCACAGATGTGAGCCGCAACCGGAAATTATTCAAAACTCATACTATGAAATAATGAAGTATATGCCAGAAAACGTACTGAGCGAATACAAGAGTTATGAAGCACTCATAATAGATTATTCTAAACGTTGTTACCTGGTTGAGGCTCATCTGGATTTTAGTATTGATAATTTTCTTTATGATGACATAACGGTTGAAGTTTTCTTACTCGACAACGAAGATTTGGGTTTATTGCTGCCAGGAATGATTGATGTTATTAACTTATCATTAAATGAAATATATCATGATAGAAATCCATTCTTGTTAAATGCCCTTCAAAACAATGCCTTCATAAATGAAATCAAACACATCATGGCGTCAAATCTAATTCATGTAAAAGAAAATGATCTTAAACTGACAATTTTTGTCAATTGCTTCATGAGGGAATCCTCATATGTTTCAAGCGGACTAAAGATTGCAGGTCCGAGTTATGAGAGAATAAAAAAACGGTGGAATAGTTTTAAAATGAACATCAGGGATTGGTAGATTTTACTATATCTGCACGGAACCTGCCTTGTGTTATGACGTGGCTTAATAGTGTTCCCACCAAGCGGGTTATTCTGAACACTGCCGTTATCTTTATAAAAAGTATCAGCAATGGTTTACAACACATCCCGGAACAAGTTCCGGACGCACATATTACAGGTATTTATCAAGGATCACCCCACCCGGCGGGATGCGTTGTCCATCAATGTTAACCGGGCGACGGGCTGCTTTTCTTCCGGCCCTTACTGATATTGCCGGGATTGATCCGTGTTATTTCAGAACAGATGGCAGGAGTTTTTTGCCTGTGTTGAAAGGTAGTGACTCACCCATACAGGATGAATTATTCATGCATTACTCTCTCCGGCGGGGTCCTGGGGAAGGTTGGCCAAATACACGGTGGGTTATGGATGGTAATTACAAACTTTACAGGGATATGGTTTTTTACAATACCGGAATTGATCCTTTGGAAGAGAGCCCGTTAATTAATCTGAACCCTGGGGAAATAAACATAAGGGACAGATTTGAGTCAATCATTAATGAAAAGGAGCAGGAATTTCCTTTCTATTGGGATGATGAGCCTCATGTCCCCCATTATTAATCTGGCAGGATTAATATATGTCAAATTGGATTAATATTGATAATTGTTATTGATGTCATATTGCGTTATATTGATGAAAAATTTAGTTATTGAATCCATGTAAATTATTAAATTATAATATAAGGAGCTAATTATGAAATTAAATAAGGTATTTCGCTTTTCAATGGTTATTTCAATTTCATCGGCACTACCATTAGCTGGTTCTATAAACGAGGATATTAATGAATCGGTGAAGCCCAACATACTCATCTTACTTGCTGATGATATGGGATACAGGGATATTGGCTGTTATGGAGGTATTGCCAGAACTCCGAATATTGACAGGTTGGCCCAAAATGGGATTACTTTTTCAAACTTTTATGCAGCAGCGCCTAATTGCTCTCCATCCCGTGCAGCACTATTAACCGGTAGAGCGCCTTCCAGAATTGGCATATACAGTTACAGGCCTCCTGATCACCCCATGCATTTAAGAGCAAGTGAAGTTACAATTGCGGAAATTTTACAGGAACGAGGTTATCAAACTTCGCTTTTTGGTAAATGGCATTTAGGCTCCCTGAATAAAGATTCAGGATTTAATCATCCTTCCCCAAATGAACTGGGCTTCGATTACTATTTCGCAACTGAACACAATGCTGAACCCTCACATATTAATCCGGAAAATTTTATAAGAAATGGAGTCCATGTTGGCAAAATAAATGGCTCGTCAGCTCAAATTTTGGCTGATGAAGCAATTTCATGGATTGAAGATCATAATAATGAACAAAATCCATTTTTCATGTATTTAGCCTTTCATGAACCTCATGCATCCACTCAAAATAATGCTCCACCTGATTTGGTGAAAAACTACAATAATTATCCAGGGTTTTCTGATAGAGATGCTAATTATCTTGCCAATATTGAAAATCTTGATTTGGCCAGTGGCAGAATAATTAATCATCTAATTGAAAAAGAGTTATTTGATAATACCATAATCATTTTTTCATCAGACAATGGTTCTTATCGACAGGCTTCGAATGCTGAGCTTAGAGCTGTAAAAAGCCATATTTATGAGGGTGGTATCAGGGTTCCTGGCATATTTCACTGGTCTGCATTAAATAACCACGACAAAACTTTAATTAATGAAGCAGCGGGTCAAGTTGATATTTTGCCAACATTATGTGATATACTCAACATAGAAACTGATCCTGAAATATTCATTGATGGCACCAGCATATTGAGCTTACTAAAGGGATATGATTTTAGCCGTGAAAGCCCATTGTTCTGGTTTTTTTACAGAACCTCTCCCGAAATTGCTGTTAGAATAGATCATTATATGATTATGGGTAGGGATCATGATAATATCCCGAGAACTCACCAGTTCTCTGCCCGGGATATGACGTATATCAAGAACATGAATTTAGAAGAATACGAATTGTATGATTTACACCGTGATATTTCTCAATCCAGGAATTTATTTGATCAATTCGTTGATGCCGGGCTTTTTCAACAAATTATAAATGAAACACTAAAGCATATTCAGATTAACGGATACATCTGGGAGGATTTACCAGCTTTGGAAGATAGTCCAAGAATAATAAAAACAGAATTTAATCCATATTAAATTACCCCATACACAGACTCTGAAATTAACAAAAAAGTTTAAACCTTAAATGAAAACAAAAATCAATAACCCCAAAAAATGTGTCTGACCCCTTTAATTTTCCCAGGAGATCGGAGAAAGATGAAAACATTTTGTTGTGTTCTCATATCAGGTCTTGTTTTGGCGGCAGGATGCGGAAGCGGCAACGGAGACGCGGTATCAGCGATTGAGTTGAATTATCACAATCCCTTTGGGATGAACAACATGTAAATGAAAACATTTCGGTAGTTGGTAAAAAGGTGGAATTGCTGCCGGGCTGATTTTATAAATTTAGCAGTCATTTCCAAACAGGGATGGCTTCAATCTTTTTGCCACTTATCTCCAACATCCGTTCGGTGTCCCGTGGATGATTAACAAATGACGACACTCTAATACAAAAAAGCACCTACAAAATTTAATCTGTAAGTGCTTGATTATTAAGTCGGGGTGGCAAGATTACCTGCGGTGATCTTGAACAGGGAGGTGACTAAACAAACCAAAGCCATTTCGCTTCGCGAACAAGTCTTTTTAATATGCACATCCCGGAACAAGTTCCGGACGCAAATATTAAAAAAGCCCGTTTGTTTTTCACAAACGGGCTTTGGTTTGTTTGTCGGGGTGGCAAGATTCGAACTTGCGACCTCCTGCTCCCAAAGCAGGCGCGCTAACCGGGCTACGCTACACCCCGAACTTTTTGTGAACTTGAAAACTTTCCCGCGTAAAACGGGATAACAGGTTTTGTATTGTTCGCGGAGAGAGGGGGATTCGAACCCCCGGTACCCTTTACGAGTACGGCAGTTTAGCAAACTGCTGGTTTCAGCCACTCACCCACCTCTCCTTTAAAGCAGCACAAAAGTATGAAAAGCATTCTATTTGTCAAAATATAAAATCATTTTGTCGGTAAAAGATATTTTTCCGGTACCGGTAGTACCCAGGCACGAAAAACTAATCAGGTTTCCCCACTGGGATCAGGATCAGGGGATCCTCGTTCCGGGGCAGATCGAGAACCCTTTTAAGCTGGTTATCCTGAAATGCGCCCACAATGACGGTGCCCAGCCCAAAAGTGATGGCCTGGAGACAGACATTCTGTGATGCATGGCCAACTTCCATGTGAACATAACGGGTTGCCCGTTCACCATAGCGACCGGCAGTGCGGGCATAGTCGGCAGTAACTATGAAAACTGCGGGTGCTTCCCGCACAGATGCCTGCCCGAGGGCCGCATCGGATATTTTATCGCGGAGATCCTGTTCTGCCACATGGACCAATGAATGGTCTTCTGGTATATACCTGTACAAACCAGGGTCGAGCCCGTTTACATTGCCTGCTGCCACGTAGATCTCAAGCGGGTAAGTGGCACCGGCAGAGGGTGCTGTGCGGAATCCGGAAGCGTCCAGGGTAATTCCCTGTGCAGCCCAAAGCATCTGGGATATCCATTCAAGTTCTAGCGGTTCATCGAGATAGGACCTTACGGAACGCCTCAGTGAAAGAGCTTCTTCTGTGCTTACCTCTCCCTGGAACACAGGAGGCGGCAGGCTGATTTTTTGTTGCTGCATAGTTTTTGTATCAAAGGAACTTAAGGAAATAATTACCCCAAGTGCTGTTAAGAATACAACGAAGTTTACATTATGCCTTTCCATTCTCTTAAAAGTATGGTTTGTAACTTGTACCTCATTCGAATATTACCAACAAGTTACCTTTTTGCCGCCATATTTCCCAATCTTTAATCATCAAAATCATCCGGTAACGGTGTTTTTTAACCGGCTGGTTATGGTCATGGTAAAAAAATTAGATCCAGGCATTTCAAACCTTATTTGCTTTATATCCGTATATATATACTTTTGGATGCAGAAAGTAACCTGGTAATCTACTTAATGATAATTGAAAGCGCATGAGAACGAAATCGTTTTATTTTGCAGGAAGAAAAGTTCTGTTTGCACTAGTTCTGATAGCGGTTGCAAGTCTGGGATCATGCATGCAAACTGTTTATGTGCCTACCTTAAGACCGGCGCCGGTGTACCTTGGACCACATATACAGAATATCTCAGTTATTGACCGTGCCACGCCTGAAAATGATACTTTAAAGGCTTTGGATGTTCTTACCGGAAGCATTCCGAATCTTAACCGGGAAGCTGCCCAGAGGGCAGTTGACGGACTTGTCAGGACTATGCAGAATTCACCCCGTTATACTGTTATCCGGACAGCAGAAAGATTAACTACTCCTGCTGTCAGAGGGAACTGGCCTGAGCCTCTAGGCTGGAGCGAAGTCGAAGAACTGGCTGCCAGGTATGGATCTGATGCAATACTTGTACTCGAATCTTTTGATTCTGATTTTATTATAACTGACGGAGCGACCCGGATTCCATCCCCATCTGAGGGCGGGGGCGGAGAAATTCTTAAAAGAAGGTTTTATGTTGAAGGGATTGCAGGAGTTAAGCTTGGTTTCAGGATATATGATTTCCAAAACAGGGCAATTGCCGATGAATTCATGTTCAACCATAAATCAAGGGTGGAAATTGAGGGAAATATTTTGCAAACGGTTGCCGGTGGATTGACTCATCATAAAAAAGCTGTTAATGATGCCGGTTATCATTCAGGAAGAATTTATGCCGAAAGGATAAGTCCGGGCTGGGTGAGACTTAATCGCGAATTTTTTAAAAAGGGAGGAAGAAATCGTGATTTCAAGGTCGGAGTGCGCCGGGCCAGAGTACATGACTGGGAAGGAGCAAAGGAAGCATGGCATAATTCAGTTACATCAAGAAGAAGGAAAACCGCAGGAAGGTCTGCTTATAATCTTGCCCTGATGTATGAAATATCAGGGGAGCTTGATATTGCCAGGGAATGGGCGCAACATTCATATACAGACTACAGAGTTAAAAAAGCACGTCAATATGTTTTGCAGATTGAAAGGCGTATCCGTAATGAAAGGATTTCTGAGCAGCAGTTACAGCAATAACTCCGTTCATTATTGCAATTCCGGGTTTTTTCGCCGGGATCCCGTGGTTCGGTGGTTCCGGTAATGGTGTTCTGAGCGCGGTTCGGAAAGGTCTGACAGCCCCGGGGGAGATGGCGGCTGCAACCGGAATCTTGCCTGTTCGGGTGGCAGGTATAAAAAAAAGGCAGGGATCCCTCCCCGCCTTCATTATTAAATCGTCCGTTATTTCTTCTTATCCTGACCCGAATCCGGCGATTTTGTGATCGAATCGCGCATTCCGGTATCGGCTTCGATATTCTTCAGCCTCATGTAATCCATTACTCCCATGTTGCCGGCCCTGAGGGCATCGGAGAGAGCCTTGGGAACCTCAGCCTCGGCTTCGATAACCTTGGCCCGCATCTCCTGGGCCAGTGCCTTGTTCTCCTGCTCCAGGGCAACAGCCATGGCCCTTCTCTCTTCAGCCTTGGCCTGGGCAATGTTCTTATCGGCATTGGCCTGATCCATCTGAAGCACGGCTCCAATATTTTTTCCTATATCAATATCGGCAATGTCAATGGAAAGTATTTCAAAAGCTGTTCCGGCGTCAAGCCCTTTTGAAAGAACAACCTTGGAAATCGAGTCGGGATTTTCAAGCACCGCTTTATGCGATGAAGCCGAACCGATTGATGAGACAACACCTTCACCTACCCTTGCAAGAACAGTTTCTTCTCCTGCCCCGCCAACAAGCTGTTTAATGTTTGCCCGGACCGTTACCCGTGCCTTTGCAATCAGCTGTATACCGTCCTTGGCGACGGCGGCAACGGGTGGCGTGTCAATTACCTTGGGATTTACCGACATCTGAACTGCCTGGAACACATCTCTTCCGGCAAGGTCGATAGCGGTAGCTGAATTAAAGTCAAGGGGTATATTTGCCTTATCGGCGGAAATCAGGGCATTGACAACATTGATGACATTACCGCCGGCAAGGTAATGTGCCTCAAGCTGGTCGCGGGAAAGGGAAAGGCCTGCTTTGGTGGAATTGATCATTGCCTTTACAATAATCGAGGGAGGCACTTTTCTCCACCGCATGAATATGAGCTGTATAAGAGAAACCCTGACACCCGACAGCAATGCAGAGAACCACATCCCAATGGGTATGAAATACAATATAATCCACAGGCCCACGAATGCACCTATTATAATAACAATATAAATTCCTACATCTTCCATAATTAAATTTTAATTTGTTGGTTTAACAATTAGTTTATCACCCAGGACCTTGACTACGGTGATGTCTGTTTCTGCATTAATGATATTTTCGACCGACTTGGCTTCATAATAGACACCGTTGATCTCTACTTTGCCGATAGGACCCAGCCGGGTGACAGTCTTTCCGGTATCACCGGGCTTAACAATGGATATATCGAAAGTGTTTACCCTGCCCTCGAGTTTGGATTCCAGCATGGTTCGCCTCCATGTTCCTGATTTAAGGGAAAAATAGACGCTTACGAACATGAAAACCGCCGATCCCAGGAGAATATAATTACCTGCAGCAACACCATGCAGCCTGTATGAAAGGAAAATTCCCGTTACAATAAGAATCACCCCTCCTATTCCGGCAACTGTGATCCCGGGAATTACCAGGAATTCCACCCATAAGAGGATAATTCCGAGAATTATAATGATTGCAATTGAAAACAATGACATATTAACGATTATTATACTCATTCAATGGTAACTTTTAATTCCTTTTTTGCCATGGCTTTGCAATAAGGAACCAAATACCGGAAACTTCCCTTTAATACGTCACAGCTTCCCTTGAAGTGAACCATATAAGTACATTGCTCTGCCTGAAGGCTGTCATGTCCGCATATATCGATCAGACATCTGATTACATATTCAAACGTATGATAGTCATCATTGTGCAGAACCAGAAAGTTCATTTTTCCCTCACCTGTATCATGCTTGCTTCCGGGATTGTCTTTTATGCCAGGTCTGTTTCTGTTTTCCATCTTATGACATTTTTCTGATCGGTTTATTACTGTTAACGAAGCAACTCTTTTGCCTGTTCCATGGTAATACGCCTGTCATTCTGATATGGTACAATAAAGGCATCTGATATTCCCTGGGTTCTCAAATTAATGCGCATCCTGTCCGCTTCCTCAAAAGTATTAAAATTTCCCATAGAATAAACAAATAATCCATCATTATTCCTATGGTAATCTACATTTTTGCTGCCGGCAAGGTTCTGCCAGTTCCGGAAAACTGCAGACGACACAATTTGCCTGAAAGCTCCGAGCTGTATCTTGAATACCACGCCACTGGGATTAGTCACGGCGACATCAGGGCTATGGGATGTGGATGCAGACCGGGCCGGGATTGCGGCAGCGGCATCCGGTGACTGTCGTGCGGGCCGGCCAGTGTTGCCATCCGGGGACTGTGGGTCCGGACTGTTAGCGGCCATGGTTGCAACAGTATCCTGCCTCCCTGCACGCTCGATCTGACGGGCTCTTGAAACAGGCATCTTTAAACCATTGTTGTATGCCACTATAAAGGCATCGGAAAATCCCTGCCGGTTAACATCCATCAACGCCTTTTCGGCATCCGGCAATGACCTGAAGACTCCGGTAAAGTAACGGATTGAACGATTGTCAGGTTCACGTTCGGACATAACAGGGTATAATCCACCGAATGTTCCCGGTGTCATTACCGAAGTGTAAATACCCAGCTGTATGCTGTAAACCATACCACCGGGCAGGGTAAAAGCCGAGGGCAGCGGATTGACGGATGAATAAGGGGTTTGAGGAAGAACAGAAAAACCAAAATCAATAAGTGTGGCCGGATGATCCGAATGTCCCGATAACCCGTCACCGGTTACCGGCGTGGTGCTGCCTGTAGGGCGTGAACGGGATAATGCCGTTGCGGGATCCAGGCGACCATCTGCACCAAGGGGAAATGAGGCTGTTGATCCGGCGGTGGCAACCTGTGGAGTATCGTATATTTCAAGGGCTTTTTCCAGCTCTTTGAATGCTTTTAACTCTTCGGTATATGCTCTCAGGATAAACCCTTCCAGGTATTTCTCACTGCGCAAGTCAACGGCTGTTTCTCTTAACCCTTTTGCCTGCCGGAAACCTTCACGGGCATATTCCTCATATTCAAGTCCCGACTTTAAAATCAGCGAATCGTTTATCTGACTGCGTCTGTTTTCCAGAAAGCTGGTGGCCGCCCTGTAGCGCAATGCATTGACTTCCTTGTAGATCTGCATTGCATCCAGTTTCATATTAAATGTTTTGGAAGATAGTTCATCTATACGGCTGGTAATTCTTCTTCTTTCACGCCGGCGGGGATTGGAATCAAGAATATATCCCAATTGCTCTACCTCATTGTTTATATCGGATACTTCATCCATAAGCTGATTGGCCTTTTGATAATCCTTTTCCAGATCCCTCGCCAGCAGCAGGTCGCGCTGCGACAGAAAGGAACCGACAGGTTGTCCCCCGATCTCCAGGAAACCGGGATTAACCATATCCTGCATAGATCTTTTTTCCCGGTCAGCTTTAATAGTTGATCCTGAGATCTGATTTCCGGAAGTCAGTCTGAGTTCTATCGCCCTTGCCTGTGAATAGAGGCTGTCTGCCTTGTTCTGAAATTTAATTGATTCTCTTTCGAGGGAAATAATCGCATCTGCAAGCTGTTCCCTTTTGGAATCATCACCTGTAAAGGCAATTTCCCTTCGTTTCTGGTTGGCTGTTCTTGTGAGTGAATCGGCACGTACCTGGAAGCGCAGAGCCTGGTTGATGTAATCAGCATATTGCTGTTCCATTGCCGTTTCTGAAACACCATCAGACTGCTGGGCGAAAAGGGTGCTTAATCCTGAAGGTAAAAAAGCAAAAAGGATGATAAAAAGGAACTTATTCATCGTATGTTCATGTTTTCAATGATTCCGGTTTAAAAATACTATAATAAATAAACAAAATCCAAAATTACCGCGATTCTTAATTAACACATTGTGAACCATGACCGGCATTGTCATGCTATCTGCAAATATTTAAGGCATTTCCGTTAGAAACAAAATCAGGCTCCTTCTGTTGAAAAATAATATAAATTCATGGTTATAATATCCGGCCATCTTTCTATCTTTAGTAAAAAAATGGCTGGAACCGGACTATCCCGCACAAAAATATGGGAGTTTTAATACCGGTTTTTGCTTATCATCGTGATTTTTTTTGATCACACATGCCTTGAGGGCAAAGCCCGCCATGGTATTACCTCACCCGGGGGTTTTAACTAAATTTGCAGGGCTCCAAAAGATGAAATCCGGGAAAAGAATTCATTAACAAACCAGGAATGATCAGTATGAATATTTCTTTATGCTTTAAAAATTAAAAAACAGACATGGAAAACAAACTTCAGAAAGGGGACAAGGCTCCCTCATTTTCATCGGTCGATACCGAAGGAAATGAAATTTCTCTCGAAAACCTGAGAGGTAAGAAAATTATACTTTATTTTTACCCGAAAGATAACACACCCGGCTGCACGGCTGAAGCATGCAGTCTTCGTGATGGTTACGACAAATTGCTGGAGGCCGGTTTCACCGTGCTGGGTGTAAGTCCGGATAATGAAAAATCCCATGAAAAATTCCGCAGCAAATATCAGCTTCCTTTCCATCTGATCGCAGATCCGGAAAAAGAGCTGATAAGAAAATACGGGGTCCTGGGGGAAAAGAAGATGTTCGGAAAGACTGTTGAAGGAGTAAAAAGGACCACTTTTGTAATAAATGAGGATGGAGTAATTGAACATATCATCCCTAAAGTGGATACAAATAATCATGCATCACAAATACTGGCATTATATAATTAATTATCACATCAATGGAAAAAGCAAAAAACGAAAAAAAGGAAATTCGGTCAACAACAATTAACCAGGAAAAACTGAAAGCATTGCAACTTACCCTTGACAGAATTGACAAGGAATATGGCAAAGGGACCATAATGAAGATGAGTGATACGGCTATCGAAGATGTACCATCCATACCATCGGGGTCTATTGCCCTGGATATTGCCATTGGAGTGGGAGGTTTTCCCAGGGGCAGAGTTGTTGAAATATACGGTCCCGAATCTTCAGGTAAAACCACACTGGCCATACATGCAATTGCAGAAGCCCAAAAAGCAGGAGGTATTGCTGCATTTATTGATGCCGAGCATGCCTTCGACCGCTTCTATGCAGAAAAACTGGGAGTGGATATGGAAAACCTGCTTATTTCGCAGCCTGACAATGGCGAGCAGGCACTCGAAATTACCGACCACCTGATACGTTCGGGAGCCATCGATATTGTGGTAATTGATTCGGTAGCGGCACTGACCCCGAAATCGGAGATTGAAGGTGAAATGGGAGATTCAAAAATGGGACTTCAGGCCAGGCTAATGTCACAGGCCCTGCGTAAACTGACTGCCAACATCAGCAAGACAAAAACATGCTGTATCTTCATTAACCAGCTCAGGGAGAAAATAGGTGTCATGTTTGGCAATCCCGAAACAACCACCGGTGGAAATGCCTTGAAATTTTATGCTTCGGTAAGGATAGATATCAGGAGGATCAGTCAGATAAAAGAGGGTGATGAGGTACAGGGCAGCCGTACCAGGGTGAAAATAGTAAAGAATAAAATAGCTCCCCCTTTCAGAAAAGCCGAATTTGACATTATGTATGGTGAGGGCATTTCCCGGAATGGTGAGATTATTGATCTTGGTGTTGACTTTAATATTATCAAAAAAAGCGGTTCATGGTTCAGCTATGGTGAAACCAGGCTTGGACAGGGACGGGATGCCGTCAAGCAGCTTATTGCCGATAACCCGGAACTTGCTGCAGAGCTTGACGCAAAGATCAGGGATGCTGTTATGCAGCCTAAAAAGAACGGATCCTGAAAATCAAGGCCATTGTTATACAGGTAACTATTAAAATTATATGATCCATGAACAGGTATATTTTTTTCCTGATTATTCCGGCTTTTTTTGTCCTGGGTGCCTGCCGTGTCGAAGGACCAGGTATAAATTATGATTTTTCCGGTGAGCTTACCCCACAAGAAATTGAAAGGGGAAGGCTTTCGCCTGAAATACTATGGAAATTCGCCAGACTGGGGGGTTCCCGTATCTCCCCGGACGAGAACCATGTTATCTACCAGGTTACAAGGTTTGATCATAATCACAATGCAAGTATAACCGATATCAGTATCCTCGACCTGGAAACCGGTGATTCGCGAGTCCTGACAAACGGAAAGGGAAGAAATTTCAGCGGACGCTGGCATCCCGGCGGAGAGCGGATCGGCTACCTGAGTGACCGCGAAGACGATATCCAGCTTTGGGAAATGGCCCCGGACGGCAGCGGGATCAGAAGGGTATCATATATTGAAGGGGGCATAAGCAGCTTTGAATATTCCCCGGCAGGTGACTATATCTATTTCACCCGGCAGGTAAAACTTGACGAAACCCCGGAAGAAATGCATCCGGACCTTCCACTGATAAATACCAGGATAGAAGATGAGCTTATGTACAGGCACTGGAGTTCATGGCATAATTATTCCTACAGCCATATTTTCATCGCACCTTATGATGACGGAAACCTCGAAGAGGCCGTGGATATTATGGAAGGAGAGAAATATGATTCGCCGATGCCCCCCTTTTTCAATAATGCTGAAATTTCCTGGAGCAGTGATGGCATGATCATTGCCTATACCAGCAAAAAAATGGACCGCACTGAGTTTGCACAGAGCACCGATTCGGATATTTACCTTTATTATCTCGATACGGGCGAAACGGTCAACGTCACTTCCGGCAACAAGGGATATGACAAGTATCCTGTTTTCTCACCCGATGGTAATTACCTTGCCTGGCAAAGCATGGAAACCCCGGGATATGAATCCGATAAGGCCAGGCTTTTTATTTACGACCTTAATACAGGGGAAAAAACCTATCTTACAAGAGATTTTGAAGAAAATGCAGCCAATTTTGCCTGGAGTGACGACAGTGAGTATATATATTTTACCAGCGGCATAAATGCAACCTACCAGATATTCAGAGTCCATGTGCCGACAAGGGATATAAACCAAATTACAGAAGGAAAGCACAATATTACATCCTTTGAGCTTCTCGGAAATACCCTGATCGCCGAAAAGATGTCAATGTCAATGGCAACGGAAATATTCAGGATCGACCCTGAAACAGGTGATGAAACCCGGATGACTTTTGCCAACCGTCACATATATGATAACCTCCAAATGGGGCATGTTGAAGAGAGGTGGGTAACGACCACCGATAATAAGTCAATGCTGGTGTGGGTGATCTATCCGCCGGATTTTGACCCCGGCAAAACTTATCCTGCACTGCTTTATTGCCAGGGAGGTCCACAGAGCGCGGTGAGCCAGTTTTTTTCCTACCGGTGGAATTTCCAGATCATGGCAGCAAATGATTATATAATAGTGGCTCCTAACAGAAGGGGACTGCCAACTTTCGGACAGGAGTGGAACAGGCAGATTTCGGGCGACTGGGGCGGACAGGCTATGAGAGATTATATTTCGGCGATTGATGCACTGGCAGAAGAGCCGTTTATCGATAGCGACAGGCTCGGCGCAGTGGGTGCAAGCTTTGGAGGGTATTCGGTTTTCCAGTTGGCTGGCACTCATGAAGGACGTTTTAAGGCTTTTATTTCCCATAATGGTGTCTTCCATCTTGAAAGTATGTATGCTGCAACCGAGGAGACATTTTTCGTGAACCACGACCTTGACGGCCCCTACTGGGAACGGCCCAGACCGGTAAGTTATGATGAACATTCGCCCCACCTTTATGTCCAATACTGGGATACACCAATTCTGGTATATACCAGTGAAAGGGATTACAGGGTGCCTTATACCGAAGGTTTGCAGGCTTTCCATATTGCCCGGCTTATGGGCATACCGGCAAGACTGGTGCATTTTCCCGGCGAGGGGCACTGGGTACAGCAGCCACAGAACAGCATACTTTGGCAGAGGGAATTTTTCCGGTGGCTTGATGAATGGCTTAAAAAGTGAAAATCAATAAATACCAGGTATGCAACATAATATACTCGTACCGACCGATTTTTCTGACAATGCCCGGAATGCGCTCGATTATGCATTGCAACTCGCCAAAAAACTGGGTTCTACCATAACAGTATATCATGCATGCCAGATCCCCACTTCCGGTATTCACCGACCGGCACCTTCCATAATCGAGCAGGAAAAACAGACTACTCTGCTGGAATGCCGAAGAAAACTCAAGTTGTTGTGTAAAAAGGCATCTGAAACCGGAACCGGCTGTTTTATTGAAATAAATATCGCACCGGTTCATGAAGGTATTATGGAAGTATCCAGGCAAACCGGCGCCGGTATGATCGTGATGGGTACCAGGGGAGGCGGTGGATTATCGAGATGGCTCCTGGGAAGTACAACTGCAGATATAATCCAGAATTCGCCGATACCTGTTCTCGCTATCCCCCGGAATGCCAGGTACCGTCACATCGAAAAGATAGTATTTGCAACCGATTACCACGACAGCGATTTCGGATTTGTCGGCGGACTGGTGCAGCTGGCCTCAGAATTAGGAGCAGAACTGAGCCTGCTTCACGTTCAGACTGAGTCGGGGGAATTCCGATCAGTCGCCCTGTTTGATTCCTTCAGGAATAAAATAAGAGACTTGTTTGATTATAAGGGAATCTCATTTCATCTTCTTGAAAATGAAGATGTTGTTAGTGGTATCAATAAGTTTGCCAATAATTATGAGGCTAACATAATAAGCATGGCCACTTCAAGGAAAAGTCTTTTTGACAGGATCTTCAGCAAAAGCGTTACCAGGGAGATGGCCTATCTGACCAAAATTCCATTGCTGGCATTTCATTCCTGAAGTGCCTCCTGATCGAGTTACTTGTCATTACAATGATTTTAAGAATATTCTCCTGTAAAAAACAAAAAGTCAAAATTTTGTTCAAAAATTACAAAATTTTGACTTACAGGAGGAACCGCTTCGCTTTAACATAAAATTTTTTCATCTGGTCTGTGTGTAATTTAGCTGAAAAAAATTTGACCTGAAGGTCGATTTTCCATGCAATACATTGCTCTATGTAGGTTTTTCAACTGATGGAAAATTCATGTACATTTCTCCTGTAAAAACAAGAGTCAAAATTTCGTGAAGAA
>SLGC01000220.1 GCA_007123885.1 Bacteroidales bacterium
CTACAGGACAGGGGAAGGTTTTTCATTGACCCTGGAGAGCAGATATATGCCGGACAGGTGGTAGGGGAGAACAACAGGCATGATGACCTGGTTGTAAATCTGATAAAGACTAAAAAGCTCACAAATATCAGGGCTTCCGGTACAGACGACAAGGCATCCATAACGCCTGCCGTGAAATTTTCACTGGAGGAGGCAATGGAATATATCGGTGGTGATGAGTATGTGGAAGTGACCCCTAAATCCATCCGGCTGAGGAAAATATTGCTTGACGAGAACCAGAGGAAACGGCAGGCCAAGAATTGAGAACCCCCCTGTCAGCTGCAACCATAAATTGATTATGGTAAAGGTTCTGGATGTTTACCGTCTACAGAACTTCTGCCTGTTCGTATAGCTTAATTTCGATTGAAGGTCCAATCATAATAGCTTCGGGCTCAAGATGCATGGATACGCAGGATTTAATGTTAAGCCCCAAATTAATATTCCTGGTCACTTCATATTTGATTACCGTGCAGTTCAATGAGGTGATGAAGTGTTACTGGTTTTTGTGGAAGCATTTTCCTCAATATGAGAAGATAATACACATTTTAAGCCTTTTTCTGCCGGAAGGCAGAATTCTTTCCATCTTTCCTCTGCCGCAATCGTGAACATGATTCTTTTTCTCTGGCTATTGTTAAAAACCGTACCGGGCGAAAAAAAATATTGCCTGATTCTCTTGCATACAAATAATTTAGCTGCAAAACTGTGTTGGTTTCATTTTTGTGCTGGTATTTATCCCGGGGTTCAGGTTATTAAAAATTTATGGTTATCCTGAAGCTGAAGCCCGATAGGATAAAAGCCAAAATGCTGGCAATTAGCGTCCCGCTACTGAGCCGGGAGGAAATGTAATTAAAAAACAGGTATAATGAGATCAATATGGAAAGGTTCTGTAAGTTTTGGCCTGGTTAACATCCCGGTAAAACTTTACAGTGCTACAGAGAAGAGCAATCCGGATTTTGATATGGTAGACCGGCGCGATATGAGCAGGATAAGGTATAAACGGGTAAATGAGAATACCGGTAAAGAGATAGACTGGAATGATATTGCCAAAGCTCATATGTACAAGGATAATTATGTAGTTCTTGATGACGAAGATTTTGAGCAGGCGGCCCCTGAAAAGAGCAAGATAATTGAGGTGAACCATTTTATAGATGAAAAGGAGATAGATACAATTTACTTTGAAAGTTCCTATTATGTGGAACCCGAAAAGCAGGGGGAAAAGGCTTACGCGCTGTTGCGCGAGGCACTAAGGAAAACCGGCAAAGTTGGAGTTGCACAGTTTGTTCTGAGAACGGCAGAAACATTGTCGGTTATTAAGCCCAAAGATAATGTATTGGTGTTGAGCAAAATAAGATTCGCCCAGGAGATCCGTGATCCCGAAGAGCTGAAAATTCCCTCAAGATCACTCGTGAAGCAGGAGGAATTAAAAATGGCAGTTGCCCTTATTAATCAATACTCCAAGCCCTTTGAGATTGAGAAGTATAAAAATGAATATGCCGAAAACCTTATGAAGGTGATCAAGGCAAAAGCATCAGGCAAGAAAGGCAAGGTCCGTAAAGCAAAAGTCAGGCAAACAGCAACAGAGGATCTTATGGAACAGCTGAAGGCGAGCCTGGTGGAATCTTAAACCGGGGACTGCTGCACTTCTGCCTGCTATGAACGGTATTCAGTATGGCTATTGATCAGTATCAAAAAAAGAGGAATTTCAGGCAGACTCCCGAACCTTCTGCCTCCAAAGGAAAAAGGAAACCATCCTATAAATTTGTCGTACAGCGCCATCAGGCCAGAAGGCTTCATTACGACCTGCGCCTTGAACTGCGCGGGGTCCTCAAATCGTGGGCTATTCCCAAAGGTCCCTCAATGGATCCGGCCGACAAAAGGCTGGCTGTAATGGTTGAAGATCACCCACTGGAATATGCCGGTTTTCATGGTGAAATACCCGAGGGGAATTACGGCGCCGGGCTGATGGATATATGGGACCGGGGAGTATACCGGCCGGTAAAGGAAAATGGTGACCCTGAAAAGAGCCTGGAGAGGCAGCTGGAAAAAGGAAGTCTGAAAATCGTCCTGCTGGGAAAATACCTGAAAGGGGAGTTTGCACTGGTAAAGATCAAAGATTCTGAGAAAAATGAATGGCTGCTTATAAAAAAGGATGATGGGTATGCTACCGGCAAATTTGATATTGAAAAAATTGAACCGTTGCTAAAAGCGGGACCTGCAGGGCAGAAAACAGCGGACAAAGGGAAAGTGGAAAACGCAGGAAAAGGTGAAGCAGGAAAGGGGATAGCCGGAAAAGGTAAAGAAGGAAAAGAGAAAGAAGGAAAAGAGAAAACGGGAAATTACAAAGCAGGACAAAGGGAAGCAGATAAGCTGGTACCGGAAGGCGGCCAATCCGGTTTACCCGAAGAGATTCCCCGCCCAATGCTGGCCAGGCTCAGCCCTCAGGTCATAGACAGGCCGGACTGGATATATGAAATCAAATATGATGGTTACAGGGTGATAAGTTCGATAAATGACGGGAAGGTCAATCTTTATTCCCGTAACGGCCATAATTACAGTAAAAAATATGAAGCCCTGGCAAAGGAGCTTGAAAAGGCAGGGCAACAGGTAATACTTGACGGCGAGGTGGTTATTGAGAATGAAAAGGGATTAAGTGATTTTCAGCTCCTTCAGAATTATGATACCACCCGCCGGGGAGAACTGAAATACTATGTTTTTGATATACTTTATCTGAACGGCGTCAGCCTCACCGGCTTCCCTCTTACTGACAGGAAAGAGCTTCTTGATCTGTTTTTCAGCAGGAACAGGGAACTGAAAAACATTTTCAAGTCTGAATACCGTACCGGCGGTGGCAGGGAATTTTTTGAGGAACTTTCAGGCGACGGATATGAGGGTATGATTGCCAAAGCTGCCGGTGGTACTTATCTGCCCGGCAGAAGATCTGATTCATGGCTGAAAGTAAAGACCCATAAGATGCAGGAGGCAATAATCTGCGGTTACACCGAATCAAAAGCCGGCAGAAAATTCGGGTCAATCATCATGGGCTTATACCATGATGGTGATCTGAAATACATCGGGAATTGCGGATCAGGATTTAATGATATTTCATTGAAGGATCTGCATGAAAGGTTCCGGTCGAGGGTAATAGCAAAATGCCCTTTCCCGGATGTGCCGAAGTTTTCCTATCCGAAAGGCAGGCCTGTGTGGCTCCGACCTGAGCTGGTATGCAATGTGAAATTCGCAGAATGGTCGCAGGAAGGGATAATGCGCCACCCGGTTTTTATGGGGTTAAGGCAGGACAAGGATGCCGGCGAGATTGTAAAAGAAGATGTTGAGGCCGGCGGAGATGGAACCGGCAGCCGGGATAATGAAAACGGCGGTGGCAGTAGCAAAAGTAAAGGA
>SLGC01000399.1 GCA_007123885.1 Bacteroidales bacterium
CCCGCTCGGGAACAGAGTTTTTGAAATCCCTGGAAAAATCGAAATATTCCATCTGAAGATCAATATCGATCTGCTCTTCCAGGATACTCAGGTTACCAGGTATGTGTCCGAATATATCCTGTAAGCGTTCATATATATTTTCATCATCCATAGAAATGCATGGATAAAACGCTGCTCAATGCCCAAACATTTTATTAAAGTTAGCTTTTTTTTTGATCATTGCATTATCATGCTTTATTAAATTCGGATTAAGTTAAAAAATACCCATATATTGGTATTTGTACAAATTTTTTAATAATATATTTTTGACACGGCAAATGTAAAGATTTACCAGTACCACTATGAAGCATCATGGGATGATCGCTTCCCTGCTGCAAGAACCCGTCATCCGCAGCCACCATTAATAGAGGAAAATTAACCGTAATGAGTTTTTCAAAAAAGATGACCCTTGTAGACCTTTATAATGATCAAAGTGGAATTATCACCAAGGTGAAAGGCCGTGGAGCATTCCGCAAACGAATAACAGAAATGGGATTTGTAAAGGGTAAAACCGTAAAGGTCATCAAGAATGCTCCCTTGAAAGATCCTGTGGAATACAGCCTCATGGGATACCAGGTGTCTCTTAGAAGAAGTGAAGCGGCATTGATTGAAGTTGTAACCCACACTGAGATACCCGAAAAGGTAAAGGATCAGTTCAATGGTTTTATCTATGAGGAATGGCTGAAGAAAAAGGCTGAAAAAAAGGGCAAGCTCATCAATGTGGCTATGGTCGGGAATCCTAATTCAGGTAAAACCACCCTTTTCAACTACGTAACCAGGTCCAGGGAGAGAGTGGGAAATTACGGGGGAGTTACAGTTGATGCCAAGTTGGGGAAATTTTCATTAAAAGGGTATAGATTCAATATTGTTGATCTTCCAGGCACCTATTCACTCACTGCTTATACACCTGAAGAACTGTTTGTGCGCAACCATATAACCAGGGACATACCTGATGTGGTTATCAATGTTGTTGATGCTTCCAATCTTGAGCGCAACCTTTTTCTCACTACCCAGCTGATAGATATGGATATCAAGGTGGTGATGGCACTGAATATGTATGATGAACTGCTGGAATCGGGCGATAAACTGGATTATGATTCTCTTGGAAAAATGACCGGCATACCTGTAGTACCCACTATAGGTTCAAAAAGTATCGGGATAAAGGATCTTTTCCAGAAGGTGATTGATGTCTATGAAGATGAGGACAGGGATATCAGGCATATACATATCAGTTACGGACAGGAAATAGAAACATCCCTGAAAAAGATCCAGGATAAGATCCGGCACAGGAAAAACCTGCACCTGACCGATAAAGTTTCCTCACGCTTCCTCGCCTTGAAATTACTGGAAAAAGACAAGGATGCCCATGAGAAAATTTCCGGACTTAATAATTACCAGGAAATAAAAGCTGCTGCAGAAAAAGAAATCAGCCGTCTTGAGGCAGGCCTTAATGATGATAGTGAAACACTGGTAGCTGATGCTAAATATGGATTTATATCAGGGGCACTCAGGGAAACCATGACCAGGGAGCAGTATGAAAAACGTAAAAAATCGGATATTGATAACGTCCTGACACATCAGTTGCTGGGATTCCCTGTTTTTATCCTGTTCATGTATATCATGTTCCAGGCCACTTTTTCATTGGGTCATTACCCTATGGAATGGATTGAACATCTGGTTTCATCTACAGGTTCATTCATTGATGCCAGTATGCACGAAGGCATTGTGAAGGATATGCTGGTAAATGGCATAATAGGCGGTGTGGGAGGAGTTATTGTCTTTCTGCCGAACATCCTGATCCTTTTCTTTTTTATATCATTAATGGAGGATACAGGTTATATGGCCAGGGCTGCCTTTATAATGGACAAGCTGATGCATAAGATCGGTTTACATGGAAAATCATTCATTCCCCTGATCATGGGTTTTGGTTGTAATGTCCCCGCCATTATGGCAACCAGGACAATAGAGGACAGGAACAACAGGCTGCTTACCATGCTTATAAACCCGTTTATGTCATGCAGCGCCAGGCTTCCGGTATACGTGCTGCTTATAGGGGCATTTTTCCCCGAAAATCCAGGAACAGTCTTATTTGGACTGTACGGGTTGGGGATCATTATCTCTATAATTGCAGCCCTTTTAATGAAGAAGACACTTTTCAGGTCAGAGGACACACCTTTTGTTATGGAACTTCCTCCCTACAGGTTGCCTACTCTTAAGACAACAACCCGCCACATGTGGTTTAAGGGTTCACTGTACCTGAAAAAAATGGGGGGCATAATTCTTGTGGCATCGGTAATAATATGGGCACTTGGATATTTTCCCAGGGATCCTCTTGCAGATCATGAATACCCTGTTGCAGAAACAGGTTATATCACAACAGGCGAACTGCCTGAAAGTGCCATCCGGGGAACCGATCAGAACGAAAAATCATTAATCGTTCTTGCCACAGTTGAAAATAACCGGCAAATTCTTTCTGCTGCCGCTGAAAGGGAAGCCAGAAGGATGGAAAATTCATATATAGGACGTATCGGAAGGTTTATAGAACCTGTAATTGCTCCCCTTGGTTTTGACTGGAAAATGGGAGTTGCACTACTTTCCGGAGTTGCCGCCAAGGAAATTGTTGTAAGCACCATGGGGGTTTTATATAACACACCATCTGAAGAAGCAGCTGCAGAAAGTCTTATGGTTAAACTCCAGCAACAGAAAAATCCTGACGGATCCAACGTTTTCAGCAAACCTTCTGCTCTTTCTTTCCTGGTATTTATCCTTCTTTATTTTCCATGTATTGCCGTTATTGTAGCAGTAAAAAATGAATCAGGGCACTGGAAATGGGCCGTATTTACTATACTTTATACCACCGGAGTGGCATGGATGATCTCTTTCGTGGCTTACCGGGCAGGCAGCATGATATTTTAGATAAGGAGTTCCTGAAATGATGGAAATAATTATTCTTATAACAGCCGTGATCCTGTTGATGGCGGGTTTGGTCGGTTGTCTGCTTCCGGTTATTCCGGGGCCTCCGCTTAGCTTCGTCGCCCTGCTTCTCATCCATTTTACTCCATATGCCGGTTTTTCCGCCTCTTTCCTGGTGATTATGGCGGCTGTGACAGTGGCAGTTACCCTTATCGACCTTGTACTACCGGTCTGGACTGTTAAAAAAACAGGGGGCTCAAGATACGGATTATGGGGAGCGGCTATAGGCATGATTATAGGAATACTGTTGTTTTTTCCACTGGGACTGGTAATTGGTGCCTTTGCCGGAGCAGTAATAGGTGAGCTTTTAAATGGACGCTCCGTCAGTGAATCCATTATTGCCGGAACCGGATCATTTATAGGGTTCATGCTTGGCACAGGAATTAAACTTGCCGCTTCGATCACCATAACGATTTACTTTTTAGGTGCACTCTTCTGATATCACGATCGGGTCTCCCCGCAGGCATCCCGAAAATAAATTTCTTTACAACATCGTGACTGCGGGTTTTACAACATCGTGATTGCGGGTTAATTACACCCCGGTTCCTCAGATTGCATCTTTTCGAACTCTTCGTAAAATAATTGAAGAATATTTGTCCTTATGTTCATCCGGCCAAGAAGATTGTTTTCCCTTGTAGGATGGACCCTGTTTGACAGGAAAACATACAGCAGTTCATATTCGGGATCCATCCAAACAAACGTGCCGGTAAATCCGCCGTGACCGTAACTTGCCGCTGAGGCGCCGGTACAGGGATATGCCCTTTCGGGGGAAACACAGTTGTTATCCAGCAACGGTTTGTCAAATCCAATTCCACGCCGGTTGTTGTTTTCAGGGAACTGTACACTTGTAAATTCAGCCAGCACCTCTTCAGACAGATATCTCTTTCCACCATATTTTCCTCCGTTCAGGAACATTTGAAGTAGTTTGGCAAGATCGCCGGCAGTCGAAAAAAGTCCGGCATTACCACTGATACCTCCAAGAACAGCTGCTGCTTCATCGTGAACATAGCCATGCACAAGCTGCTGCCGGTAATGGGTGTCATACTCGGTGGGAACTATCCGGTGCAGCGGAAAATGATTCCGGGGGATATACCTTAGAGTTGCCGCACCAAGGGGTTTGTAAAAATCAGCGTACAGGGCCGTTGTATACGATCTTCCGTCAATACTTTCAATAACTCCCGGTGAAATTATAAATGGAAGGCAGGAGTATCTGTACTCACCATGAGAAAGCAAATCACTTCTTCTGATTGTACGGTACACCCGTTGCCGGAAATTATTTCTCAGAAACAGGTGATTGCTTATTTCAAGTGAATACTTTTCAGATTTCTGCGGATTGTACCACCGCCTGGTATACAGGCCGTTACGTATAGACTGCGGCCAGAAATTTATATAGGGAACTATCCCGGACTGGTGAGAAAGCAGGTCGCGTAAAACCAAATCCTCTTTGTTTGACCTCCTGAATAACCGGCCTTTCCAGTCATCCCAGTAATAGCTCAGCGGACGGTCAAGATCAAGAAGGCCCTGGTCAACCAGCTTCATATACATTGGCAACGGACCGGTTATTTTTGTTACAGAAGCAAGGTCATAAAGGTCATGCCTTTCCACTGCTATACGGCCGGCATATGTATGGTAACCCCAGGCTTCATCGATAATTACCTTGCCCCTTACCGCCACAAGTACCCTGCATCCGGGAAATGCGCCTGCACTGAGGCCGGCATTTATTATGGAATCAAGCCCTGTCATCAACTCTTCACCATCAAGCCCCACCTCTTCCGGTATTGTATATTTAAGCCTTATCCCACCGGTGGTTGAAATTCCCGAACCTGCAGGAAAAAGGATTCCGGCATCATAATCCAGCCTTCCCGAGGCTCCTGCTGCACCAAAGAGTACCTGGACGGACAGATCCTGGGCTAGAAAATTGTCATATCCTGCTACCATCAAACCATCTATCTTTTCAATGCCTTTCCAGTAAGCCAGATGAGATGGGGGACCGGCAAACAGGATTACTGTTTCCCTTGACGCAAGAATATTTATCAGATCTTCTGCAAACTTTTCATAATCCGGATCGGCCGGCAGATCAGTTGCCGATATGCCTGCAATGATCCGGTCATAATCACCCAGATCTTCAAGCAGGGTCAGCAGAGGCAGAGGATCTGCTCCATAACTTATTACAGGCATTTCAAGATAATCGGACAATCTGCAGGAAAAAGCACCGGTATTACCAATACCTAAAAACAGAAATTCACCCCTGTCAAGTTCCTTTAAAGGGATGATCTCATTCCTGTTCGAGAGGACTGTTATTGCAGATTCCTGAAATCGCCTTACAAAAAGAGATGATTCAGCAGGAAATGAATCCCTGGCAACACATTCCACAGCAGAATATCGCTCGTATCCGGTTTGATCCGGTGAAATGCCGTTCAGTTGTGGAACTGTTTTTAATAAGAGAGCGAGGCTGAATATGGAAATTTTATATAAATATTGCATCTACTCATTGTTTGTTATTTTTCAGATGTGACGGGACCTTTGGTCGATCTCACAAGCTATAATCTACTCATTGTTTGTTATTTTTCAGATGTGAGGATATTGAAATATCTTATGAACGATTTATTTCAAAAGATGTTTTTCCTGCAGGCAAATATAGAAGGAACCTTTGACAAAACTGCATCTGTTTTTAGCCGGCAGCCGGCAACGGCCCCGGGAAGCCAGGGAAGCCGGAAGTTTCTCAAAGAACCAGCATTGTAGCCATTCCGAAATAGATAAGCAATCCGGTAATATCTACTATAGTGGTTATCGCGGGACTCGCAGCCACTGCAGGGTCGCCACCCAATCTTTTAACCAGCAGCGGTAACCCGGCACCAATTACTGTCGAGGATATGACCTGAAGACTGAGGGCCGCGGAAATCGCTACAGCAATAAAGGTCAGGCTGTACTGGAGGGGGATTTCTGTTTCCCATGATAAAAACAGTATCTTTCCAAAGGCAATGATACCCAAAACAAGCGAAAGCAGAAAAGCAATCCTTGCTTCCTTGAAAAGTATCCTGAACCAGTTTTTTAACGTTATCTGCCTGAGCGCCATGGCCCTTATAACCATCGTAGCGGCCTGTGATCCGGCATTTCCACCGGTATCAGCTATCATGGGCATGTAAAGGGCAAGAATGATAAGGGCTGACATTGCCTCTTCATAAGCATGGATGATCATTCCCGAGATAACACCGATGACCGCCAGTGAAGAAAGCCATACCACCCTTCTTTTAAAATGTCCCAGCACACCGGTTTCAACATAATTCATATCTTCAGCTGCAGGTACTATACCCATAAACTTTTCAAGATCCTCGGTATGTTCGGCGCGGATAACGTCAATTGCCTCGTCTTGTCTTACAATACCGGCAAGCTGCCTGTGTGCGTTAAGAACGGGAATGGATACCATGTCGTACTTCTCAATCTTCTGGGCTACACTTTCCCTGTCCTCGTATACGTCTGCCCATACAAAGTCGGAATGAATAATATCCTGCACCAGCGTGTCAGGTTGTGCCATAATGATATCCTTGAGGGTTACGAATCCCCTCATCTTCATATTCTCATCTACAACAAAAACATAATAGATCATCTTCCTGGAAGGTGCATCCTGGCGTATTTTTTCAATTGCCCTGTTTATCGTCATATCAGACCTGATGGTGGCAAAATCTGTTATCATGATGCTCCCGGCAGTCTCTTCGGGAAAAGAACTGAGAAATATAACATCTTCCCTTGTCTTTTTATCAAGGAAAGGCAGCAATTCAAGTTGCTGGTCTTTGTCCAGTTCCTGGTACAGGTCAGCTCTGACATCAGACGACATATTGGTGAATATTCTTCCGAACAGCCGCCTGTCTACCAGGTCAAACAACTCCATCAACAGCTCCATATCCATATTGGAAGCTATATATCCGAGATCCTCCCTTGAAAAAACAGGCAATAACTGCAATATCTGCTCATGCGGAAGTTCCCTTAAGATTTCTGCAACTTCCACCGCAGGCATTTTCTTGAGTATGGCAGCCATTGCTTCAAGTTCATTGGCTTCTGCCAGTCCCTTTACAATTGCATGTCTCTGGTCTTTGATAACTTTTTCCATGATCGGGCTGTTTTGCTTGTAAAAACCAAGAAGTAACAAACAGTTTTAACCCGGACACATCTGTCAGTAGATATGCATTGCATCTACAGATTCCAATAACCAGATGGCCGGACCTGCTGGTGGATTCTTCAAAAAAATGGAAACCCTACCTGGAAGGAGCTGATATCGTATTTATCCATAATGGCTTCTGGATGGATGCCAGTTGCCGGAATAAGAACAGTGCCCCTTGTTGAGTTTTAGCTCTGAATGACTTATTCCGTTTGCGGAAAGCTGCGTTATGCCGAGCCTTAATCCGGCAGGGCCTGCTCTACCCATTGGCGTCTGTGGACATTTTTGGGCAGCAGCCTGTGTTCATTCAGTAGCCTCACCTAACAGGCTAAAACCGGGTGCAAAATTAATAAAAACCAAACAAATAAAAAACTGCAATTCTTTAATTCTGGTTAAATGATGAAGGTAATGGCTGTTCAATTTTTTTTTACTAATTTAAACAAATACATCAAGGCATATGGAGCAGCACCGACCGGGCAGTATTCAAAGGAATTATCACAAAAAGCTGCGGAAATATTATAAAAAAACAAGATCTTTATAACCACGGTTTAACCCCGTATTCCTGGTTGAGGCAAAAACCGGTAATCAAAAACATTATTAATTCATAAATCTCAGATAATGACACTATTCAAAAACATGGAACCTGGTTTACTCTGGAAATATTTTGAGGAAATATGCAGAATTCCCAGGCCATCAAAAAAAGAGGATAAAATCATAGATTACCTGATAGACTTTGCAGAAAATCATAATCTTGAATGGAAAAAGGATCCTGCCGGAAATATTCTTATTACAAAACCGCCTGCTAAACAGTATGAAAACAGAAAAACGGTAGTGCTGCAGAGTCATATGGATATGGTTTGTGAGAAAAATTCACATGTGAAACATGATTTTGAAAGCGATCCTATTCTTCCTTGTATTGATAATGGATGGGTCAAGGCAAAAGGAACTACACTGGGAGCAGATGATGGCATCGGTATGGCCGCGCAACTGGCAGTCCTGGCTTCGGATAACCTGCAGCACGGTAAGATAGAATGCCTGTTTACCGTTGACGAGGAGACCGGACTGACAGGTGCTTCCGCCCTGCAACCCGGTTTTTTTGAAGGTGATATCCTAATAAACCTTGATTCGGAAGACGAGGGAGAGCTTTTTACAGGTTGTGCGGGAGGAATTGATACCCTGGTGTATTTAAAATTTGATAAAGAAGATATCCCACCGTCATACAGAGGTTTTAAAGCAGAGGTGGGCGGATTAGTTGGCGGGCATTCCGGCGATGATATACACAGAGGGCACGGTAACTCAAATAAAATTCTTAACCGCTTCCTGTGGAATCTGTCAAAACGGTTTGATATGCGGCTTGCATGGTTTAACGGCGGTAACCTTCGTAACGCTATCCCAAGGGAAGCCAGTGCAGTGTTTGCTGTTCACTCCGACTATTCGGAACAAGTAACTGCATACTATAAGCAATTTTCCGGTATAATTTCTCATGAACTGTCTGTAACCGATCCGCGCTTTTACCTGTCCCTGGAACCAGATGAATTACCTGGTCATGTAATTGACAGGGACACCCAGTTTAATCTTCTGAATTCACTTTATGCCTGCCCCAATGGAGTAATCTCCTGGAGTCACAAGATCAGGAACCTTGTGGAAACATCCACTAACCTTGCATCTGTCAAATTTGAGGAGAATAAAATATCTATATCGACAAGTCAGCGTTCCTCAGTGGATTCCGAAAAAGCAGATATATCTGATATGGTTGAAAGCGTTTTCCAACTTGCAAAGGCAGATGTCAGAAAAACCGGTGATTATCCCGGATGGGAACCTGATGATAATTCACAGGTACTCAGGTTGAGTGAATCGGCCTATGCAAGACTCTTTGATCAGAAGCCGGAGGTGCGGGCAATTCATGCCGGACTGGAATGCGGATTGTTTCTTGAAAAATATCCGGACCTCGATATGATATCCTTTGGCCCTACCATTAAAGGGGCTCATTCACCGGATGAAAGGCTGCATATAGAATCGGTCAGCAAATTCTGGAAATTGCTGACCGGGGTGTTAAAAGACATTCCCGTTAAAACCAAGACTTAACCCGGGTATGAATTCAGGTCCGGATTATTCAACAGGCTTAAATTCGGCAGCATCTGCACCGCAAACAGGGCAGCTCCAGTTATCGGGCAGATCTTCAAATGTCGTTCCTGATGCAATTCCGCCGGAGGCATCTCCGTTATCAGGATCATAGAGGTAACCGCATATCATGCATCTGTACTTTCTCATAATGGTCTGTTTTTATAATACCGTTTTGAATATAAATATACATCAAATTAAATAAATATATTTGAGGACTAAATAAACGGCGATCATGTTAAACTTTCAAGGAATCCTGGCAGGATTTGCTGCTTTTGTTATAATAGGGCTTTTTCATCCCCTCGTAACCCGGCTCGAATATGCCTATGGTAAAAAAATATGGTGGGTCCTTGCTATACCGGGTATTTTATTTGTTATACTATCGTTTTTTCTGACACAGCTTTATTCAATAATAGCAGGGTGCCTGGGATTTGCCTTCTTCTGGAGCACCGCAGAGATATTTATGCAGCATGAAAGAGTCTGCAAAGGACGTGCAAAACGAAACCCCAACAGAGAATATCCTGACCATCAGGCGCATGAAACAAACACGACAAAGCGACGATAAGCAGCACAAAGCGATAGCAGCAATGGCAAACGAGCAAACGACAATAACAACACTAACAACGCATCGCGAAATATTTTATCACACATTCATTTCGGGCAAAGCCCCGTCAGGACAAAATAACGCACAAAGGATGCGGTTTAAGATTAACTAAGGGATGGTGGCAATAATCCCGATCTCTGGCCTGACGTTAATTTTTTTTGTATCCCATTGTGCCTTTCAGTCAAGACACCGGGATATCGCCACATCTAAAGAATACGGTTTTTAATTAAAACTAAAATCATTATGTTTCTGAATGAAGGGTTGAATTTCGGGGGATTAATCGCGGGGGCAGCATTGATAATGATCATGTGGATCGGAAGAACAGCGTGTATCAGGGGTGAATATTTCTTCACCAAGAAATTATGGATATTGTTTCTTGTTATAGGACTTGCCTCCCTGGCTTCAGCACTGTTTGTTGATTCCCTGATTATTTCATCCGTACTCAGTATTTTCGGGTTCACGTTCCTCTGGGGTATACATGAAATTATTGAGCAGGAAGAACGGGTAAAAAAAGGATGGTACCCGAAAAGAAAAAAAAATGGAAAAAGCAGTTGATCTAAAAAAAACAGAAGTAGCCATAATTGGCGGGGGACTGACAGGACTGGTTACTGCCTTCTGGCTTACCCGGGAAGATGTTGATACTGTAATGCTGGAAAAAAGCTGCCGGCCCGGAGGAGTTATCAGAACTTTCAGGGAAAACGGTTTTGTCTATGAATCCGGTCCCAATACCGGCGTTATATCCCACCCCGAGGTGCCTGAGCTTTTTGATGAGCTGGAAGGTTTATGTGAACTGGAACCGGCAGATGAAAAAGCAAAAAAAAGGCTGATATGGAAAAACGGTGCCTGGCATCCCCTCCCTTCCGGTCCGCTTGAAGCAATCAATACTCCCCTGTTCAGTACCAGGGATAAGCTCGGCATACTACTTGAACCTTTCAGGAAAAAAGGCAGTGATCCTCTTGAATCACTGGAAGATATGGTCAAACGCCGCCTTGGTCAGAGTTTTCTCGATTATGCGGTAGATCCGTTTATTTCAGGGATCTATGCCGGCGATCCTTCCCGGCTGATCCCGAAATTCGCTCTTCCAAAACTTTATGCACTTGAACAAAATTACGGAAGCTTTATCCGGGGAGCCATAGCAAAAAAGTTCGAAAAAAAGGGTGAACGTGAAAAAAGGGTGACAAGGGAGGTATTTTCGGTTATCGGGGGACTGGAGAAGCTGGTAAGCGCCCTGGAAGCAAAAACCGGTAACGAAAGGGTTATGACAGGAATCTCGGATCTTTCGGTTACACCATGCAGCGAAGGCTATCAGCTGAGGGCGATAAGGGATGGTGCGGATCTGGCAATAAACACAAAATTTGTCGTTTCAACGGTCGGACCATATGAATTTGACACTCTTTTCCCTTTTCTTAACCGGAATCAGCTTGCCATTTTAAATAAGCTGGAATATGCCAGTATAATACAGGTTGTAATGGGTTTCAAAAAATGGCAGGGTATGAACCTGAATGCTTTCGGGGGACTGGTGCCGGGGAAAGAAAAAATGGAAATACTCGGCATACTCTTTCCCTCCTCTTTTCTCAGGAACCGGGCCCCGGAGGGTGGAGCCCTTTTATCTGTCTTCCTTGGAGGCTTCAGAAATCCCGGTATCTTTTCATTACCGGATGATGAAATCATAGAAAAGGCGGTAACAGCAGTAAAAAGCATGCTGCAAGTGGAAAATTGCAATCCCGGGCTTCTGAAAATTTACAGGTACAAAAATGCTATACCACAGTATATGCATGATACACCTGAACGGCTTGCAGTAACGGATCATGTCCACTCTTCATATCCCGGACTACTGCTTGCCGGAAACATGCGTGAGGGTATCGGCATGGCCGATCGTATCAGGCAGGGAAAAATACTTGCCGACTCTATTGTTGCTGCATTGCAACAGCAACTGATCCTGGAAAAACGGTAAAGCCGGAATTACCTGGCTCAACTGTAAAAAATTCGCCGGATGCATAAATCCTTTTTTTCAGAAACAGGGTTCAGACCGGGGTATTGGCCGGCACTGTCCGTTTACGGGTAGTGTCCGGGGCATTATCCTTTTTTGTTCTCGCACAGTTCGGTCAGCACCCCGAACGTTGACCTGGGATGTAGAAATGCAATATCAAGTCCATCGGCACCTTTTCTCGGCTGCTGATCGATTGCCTCTACCCCTTTATCCCTTGCATGTTTTATTGCTTCTTCTATACCATTTACGGCAAAGGCTATATGGTGAACTCCCTCACCCTTTTTATCCAGGAACCTGGCGACAGGTCCGTCATCGGAAGTGGATTCAAGCAGCTCTATCTTGGTCTGACCTGCCATAAAAAAGGCCGTGCGTACTTTCTGGTCGGCAACTTCCTCTATCTTGTAACACTTCAGTCCCATTACCTCCTCATAGAATTTTATTGATGCCTCCAGGTTTTTTACGGCAATACCTATATGTTCAATATGAGTTGTTTGCATAAAATCATTTATTTGACGTAAATGTATTTATAAAAGACAAGTATACAGCATGATTTTGTAATTTACGCAGAAAAAATTTGACCTGAAGGTCGATTTTCCATGCAATACATTGCTCTATGTAGGTTTTTCAACTGATGGAAAATTCATGTACATTTCTTCTGTAAAAACAAGAGTCAAAATTTCGTGAAAAAG
>SLGC01000024.1 GCA_007123885.1 Bacteroidales bacterium
CAAAAAAAGTGGATCAGAGGTACTCCTGCACCAGGGAAAGACACCTATCTCCGGCGTGGAAACTCTAACCAGTTTCAAAATGGTTGAACCCCATTACATTGATATAACTTTCAGTTGCATATTACATGACAGGGACTATTTTAAGAATGGTTATGCCGGTTTTTTCTGGGCCAGTTACATTAACGAACCTCCTGATAAGAGTATTTATTTCAGAGGAGTAACCGGGGATGGGTTTACACCGGATTGGATACAGGCTTTTTCGGAGAGCCATGGAATAAAGAGTACTCACGTTGGGATGGATGATGAACATGAATTTTATTTCGCTCCTAACTTCAGGATCAGTCTGGCGAGCAATTTTTCAGATTACCGATTTTCGCAACCTTTCTATTTTGGCCGTTTCCACAATATGGCACTTGCTTTTTTCTTTGATTCATCGGAAGTCATCAGGTTTACCCAGTCTCCCACGGGAGGAGGCAGGACCAATCCTGCCTGGGATTTCCAGTACCTGATTCCAGGCGCAGAACCGGGAAAAGAATATAGTTTCAAGGCAAGAATAGTATACAAACCCTTTGTCAGCGAGGATGACATAGAACATGAATACAAGATGTGGATAAAAAATAAATAGCCGACATTGGAGAAAATCCACCCAGCAGAAGCAGAGGTGAAATTATGCTAAACCTGAGGTAAGCGTAACCAAAAATTAACCTTTTCCTAACCTGGCATAGCCAGAACCAAAGAGGTTTTAATAATATTCTGCCAAAAAAACGAGATTTAATTTTAAGCTACTAATAATAGATTACTAAACCAATAAATTACAGGAGAATTTTGCCACACATTATACTGTTAACAGCAATTAGTTTCTAATAGCCACTAACGACGAGCTATAAGTACAGTCATTAAGATATAAACCGCCACCTGTAATAATGGGTTTAACATACAATGGAAAGTTTATGAAAAATCTCAAGAAAAGAATAAAAGGAGGTGAGTCGGTGTTAGGTTGCTGGTTGAACCTTGGAAGTTCACTGACAGCTGAGATCATCGGCCTTGCAGGCTTTGACTGGCTTCTCATAGACCTGGAGCATGGTTCCGGCACAGAAAAAGATCTGCTTTACCAGCTTCAGGCCATGGAACACACTGCAGCGGCCCCGCTGGTAAGGGTTGAAAGTTCCGAACGGCAACGGATCCAGCGTGTTCTTGATATGGGTGCAGAAGGAGTGATGTGCCCCCGGATCAGAAATCTTGCAGAAGCAGAACAAGTAGCAAAGGGATTGCGTTACCCTCCGGTTGGCAACAGGGGTGTTGCTAAAATGGTTCGAACTACCCGTTTTGGAAAAAATTTTGATGCCTATAGAAAAAATGAACAGGATGAAATAGTGGGTATTGTGCAAATAGAAACAGTTGAAGTGCTCGATCATTTGAATGAGATAGCTTCACTGGAAGGCATCGATGTACTTTTTATAGGACCCTCGGACCTCTCTATGGAGTTGGGGATATTTGGTCAGTTTGATCATCCGCGGTTTGTCGATGCCGTTAAAATAACGATCCATGCTGCACGAAAGTCCGGTAAGGCTGCAGGGATACTCTTATATGACCCGGATGACTTTCAAATCTATTATGATATGGGAATACGCGTATTTGCAAGTGGTTCAGATGCCGGATTTGTCGCCTCCGGGGCAATTAGCCTGTATGAAAAACTGAATGCTCACCGTACGGGTAATACAAAGTGAACCACCTCCTTCCTGAAAGGATGTTTCTCCTATAACTACCATCACAAAAGGGATGGTTTTTCTAAATGTAAAAATAATGGATCTAACTGCTATCTTTACCGATCCCCTCCTAATCCTGCTAATTGCGATAGTTGTTGTAGTTGTCAGCATAATATGGCTGCGCCTGCACGCTTTTGTAGCCCTTTTGCTTGCCGCTTTTATTGTAGCTATATTGACTCCCGGGTCAAGTATAGAACAATTTGCGCTGGAAAGCGGATTGTCGCCGGAGCAGGCCCGTGCACTTGCTGAAAGAAGCATCGGGGAACGTATTGCCGCGGCCTTTGGCAATACCACGGCTCAAATAGGCATACTTATAGCCATGGCTGCAATAATTGGAAAATGTCTTCTCGAAAGTGGTGCTGCGGAAAGAATTGTGCGCTCCATAATAAAGTTGACCGGTCAGGAAAAAACTCCGGTCGCCTTTGCAGCCAGCAGTTTTTTCCTCTCCATTCCTGTTTTTTTTGATACGGTATTTTATTTGATGGTCCCCCTGGCCAAAGCTATGGCTGCACGCCTTAAGAGGAATTATTTGCTTCTGATACTCTGCATTGCAGCAGGAGGCACAATGGCTCATTCACTGGTGCCTCCAACTCCCGGGCCTTTATTCCTTGTTGCTGCATTGAATATACCCATTCACATGATGATGACAGGCGGGCTTCTGGTCGGTATAGTTACTGTCACCTCCGGTTACTTTTATGCCGTCTGGATCAACAGGAGATTGGCCATACCTTTAAGGAGCTCGACTGACACTACCCTGGAAGAGCTGGAATCTCTGGCCGGAAAAGATATCAGTCATCTGCCGGCACTTTGGCTTTCCGTAATGCCAATTCTGGTTCCGCTGTTATTTATCAGCCTGAATGGGATTTTTGATGCCTTCCTGGATGGTGGTACACAAAATCTCATCGTGAATTACCTGATTGCTTTCATCTCCTTTATCGGTGAAAAAAATACCGCACTGGTTACAGGTGGTTTAATAGCCTTGATCCTTTTAATAAAACAAAAGGCAGGGGACTGGGATCAGATTTCCAGATCAGTACAGAATGCGTTGATGAGTGGTGGAGTGATTATTCTGATCACCGCAGCAGGCGGAGCTTTCGGCGGTATGTTGCAACAAACCGGGATAAGTTTAAGAATTGCTGAATTAACAAAAGGGTATCAGATGGCCCTGATCCCTCTGGCTTTCATAATAACTGCCGTTGTGAGGACTGCCCAGGGTTCGGCCACAGTCTCAATGATAACTGCAGCCGGCATCCTGGCAGGAATGGCCACAAATGTTGCGCTGGAATTTCATGTCTTGTATATCGGACTGGCAATCGCGTGTGGTTCCAAGCCTGTCCCCTGGATGAATGACAGCGGCTTCTGGATCATTGGTAAAATGAGTAACTTCACAACTGAAGAAACACTGAAAACTTTTTCAGTCATGTTAACGCTGATGGGGATCGTGGGACTGATTGTAACATACATAGCCGCTATGATTTATCCGATGGCATAGGCAGGGACCTGACTCACTTATATACATATAGTCAATTTTTAACCATCATTTAAAATTTATAAAAATGACCAACGAAAAAGTAGGATTTATAGGTTTGGGAATAATGGGAAAACCTATGGCGCTGAATTTAATAAATGCGGGGTATGAACTGGCAGTGCTAGGTA
>SLGC01000019.1 GCA_007123885.1 Bacteroidales bacterium
ACGATGCAGAAATAGTCATTTCCCAGCCCTTCTGGCCAGCATATCTGACTGGTGAACGGATTGCCAGGGCGAAAAAATTAAAGCTGGCCATTACTGCCGGTATAGGATCTGATCACGTGGATCTGCATGCCGCTATGAAGCATGGGATCACTGTAACCGAAGTGACCTATTGCAATAGTATCAGCGTAGCCGAACACGTTGTAATGATGATCCTGTCACTTGTCCGGAATTATATCCCCTCATACCAATGGGTTGTAAAGGGAGGATGGAACATCGCCGACTGTGTACAGAGATCTTATGACCTGGAGGGAATGACAGTGGGAACGGTTGCTGCCGGCCGAATTGGTTCTGCTGTTCTTCGAAGGCTGAAGCCTTTTGATGTCAGGCTTCACTACACCGACCGTCACCGCCTTCCGGCAAATATCGAAAAAGAACTTAATCTGACATTCCATGAAAACGCGGCGTCAATGGTCCGGGAATGCGATGTGGTTACAGTTAACTGCCCCCTTCATCCAGAAACAGAACACCTGTTCAACGATGAACTGATAGGTAAAATGAAACGCGGTGCTTATCTGATCAATACCGCCCGCGGCAAAATCTGCGACCGCGATGCAGTTGTGCGCGCTTTGGAAAGCGGTCAGCTTGCAGGATATGCCGGAGATGTATGGTATCCCCAGCCGGCACCGGAAGACCATCCTTGGAGGACAATGCCCAATCATGGAATGACGCCTCATATCTCCGGATCCACTCTTTCAGCCCAGAACCGCTATGCTGCCGGCACCCGTGAGATCCTGGAATGCTGGTTTGAGGGAAAGCCTTTACGGTCTGAATACCTTATAGTTGATGGGGGCAAACTTGCAGGAGCGGGCGCCCATTCATACAGCTAGTGAAGGCAGGAGTACAGGGGACCGTAGTGCGGTACAAAACAGATTCCGGATGTTAAATCTATTGTGGCCGGAGCATCCGGGATCCGGGACAATACACTGGTTATCAAACATCCTTTAACAACGAAGCATAACAGTTGAAGATGGACACGGGATAGTGCCTGTTAAAAAATCCCAGGCTGTAGTAAAATTTGCAAAGCCCCGCCCGGAAAATCACCGCGTCCCGGGAAAGTGGGCTTTGCAAGTTAAACTAAAACTGTTCCAAAACAGAGATCCTCTTCCCGATAGGCGGGTGAGTTGCAAACAGTCCGTTGAAAAAGGAAAACAGATCTTTTTTTGGTTCAGGGGGATTATCGATAAAAAGCTGTGCAACATCCTTCCGGGTAACTGCTTCTATTCTTGAATTCTGCGACACTTTTCCAAGGGCCGAGGCAAGTGCTTTCGGCCTTTTGGTTAATTGGGCGGCTGCGGCATCTGCCATATACTCCCTTTTCCGTGAAATGGCAAACCTGAAAAGTGAGGTGATAATGAATCCCACCACCGCGAGGGCAAGGGCAATCAGCATGCCAATCCCCCTGCCCCGGTCACTTCTCCGGCCACGTGAAAGACTTGAATAAAACATAGAGCGAAGGAGTATTTCTACCAGGAAAGCAAAAATACCCACAAAGATGATCGACACTATAAGCAGACGTACATCCTTGTTCCTGATATGGCTGAGTTCATGAGCTATTACACCTTCAAGCTCTTCATCGTTCAGTTTGTTTATTATGCCCCGTGAAAGGGTGACGGTATAGGTCCTGTCATTGATGCCGCTGGCAAAGGCATTAAGCGAATTATCCTCAATAATATTGATTTTGGGCATTTTCATACCGGCTGCAATAGTCAGGTTTTCCACCAGGTTGTAAACCCTTTTGTTTTCCCTGCGTTCAAGCGGCCTCGCACCTGTGGCCTTTTGTATCATAGATGTATTTGCCCACCATGCTATCAGGAACCATATGAGGACCCCTCCGATAAGCCATGGGGCAATTCCAAGGAACGCCTGGTGGACATCATTCATTGTATAATGCTCAGGCCGGGTGAAGTAGATGAACAGCCAGGCCAGCATAAGTATAACCACGGGAAACATCAGAAGCAGAATAGTCGACTTCAGGTTATTGTTCCATATCTGTGTTTGTAATCCTCTGTACTTCATATAATTTAAAAATTAATTTTTGGTGCCTGGTCATGAGCCGCCCTTTGTTCGGACGGGATCTCAAACATAGGCTGGGGCTTGAAGCCAAACATACCGGCAAACATCACCGCGGGGAAAACATGTATGGCACTGTTAAGCTCCCTGGTGGCGGAATTGAAATATCTTCTGGAAGCGGCAAGCTTATTCTCTACATCCGATATTTCTTCCTGGAGATGCATAAAGTTCCTGCTGGCTTTCAGGTCAGGGTAAGCTTCCACGGCAACCCTGAACCCTGCCAGTGCACCCGAAAGCTGGTTCTCCGCCTCGATCCTGTCGTTAATATCAGTCGCGCCCATGGCCTTTGCCCTGGCATTGGTAACCGCCTCCAGCACCCCTCTTTCATGTTTCATATACCCCTTAACGGCATCAACGAGCTGGGGAATTAGGTCATGCCGCTGTTTTAGCTGCACATCGATGTCTGCAAAGGCATTTTGGCGGTTATACCTTAGTTTCACAAGCCTGTTGTAGGTTGCAATTACCATAATAATGGAAAGGGCGACAACAACCAGTACAATAATCATTGTAGTACTCATAGCATAAGTAAATTTGGTTACTAATTATAAATTGCGAAGTTCGTGAAAAAATTGAAATAAACAGTAATATACTTTCTCTATTAAAATAAACCGCCACCTTGCAGGGTGACGGGTTAAGGCTTTTATTTTATTTGGTCTTTTCAATGTAAAACTACTCTTTTCTTGATATAATACACAGATTTTCAGGCATTAATTACCCTGATTTAACATTATTTAGAAACCTGCGAACTACCTCTCCTTTTTATATAGCAGGAATGCCACCGGCGATAAAATCAGGCTGATGATCAGTGAGCCGCCAAGGGCATGAAGTATTTCCTTCAGCGAAGGATCCCCCAGTAATAATCCGCGGACTGCATCAACCTGCCAGGAAAGCGGATTCCAGGAAATGAAGGCCTGCAGCCATCCGGGCATTGTTAATGGATCAACATAAATATTAGACATAAAGACGATAGGGGTAAGAAGAAGCCAGCCTATTGACATCACGGCAGAGGTGCTTCGCATAGTGAGCCCCATGATTATAAAAATCCAGGATATGCTCATGGCAAATGCGATCATTATCAAAAATGAAACTGCATATCCCAAAAATCCTGCTTCCGCCCTGAAACCAAGAATATAGCCGAATAAAAGGACAATCAGTCCTGAAATAAGGTACTTGAAAAAATCGCCGATAAAAATTCCCACCAGTGGGGAAGGCGGCCAGATGGGCATGGTACGGAAGCGGTCAAAGATCCCTTTAGTGATATCGGTATG
>SLGC01000331.1 GCA_007123885.1 Bacteroidales bacterium
TTTACAAACATTTTGCATTTGTTTTTTCCTGTATTAAATTTCATTTTTCCACGAAAAATTACCATTCATTTCTAATGTTCGCAAAAAATGAGTACAACCATCAAAGTCAGGGAAAAGGATTCGGCTGTAATCAAATTCGCAGGTGATTCAGGTGATGGAATGCAGCTTGCCGGCTCCATCTTTTCAGATGCATCGGCAGTGCTGGGTAATGACCTTTTTACTTTTCCCGATTATCCGGCAGAAATAAGAGCACCCCATAACACTCTGGCCGGGGTATCAGGGTTCCAGGTCCAGATAGGAAAGGAAAAGATCTTCTTTTCTGGCGATATGTGTGATGTCCTTGTTGCCATGAATCCTGCCTCGCTTAAAACCAATCTCAAATGGGTTAAACCCGGGGGCACAATAATTGTCGATTCCGATGCTTTTAAAGAAAAAGCCCTTGAAAAATCGGGATACCAGTCTAATCCGCTTGAAGATGGAAGCCTTGATATTTACAGCCTGATCAAGGCTCCAGTTACCTCGCTCACACAAAAGAGCCTGGCCGGCAGTAATGTGGGAGCCAGAATCGCCGAACGCTGCAGGAACATGTTTGCAGTAGGAATAGTGTCATATCTCTTTAGCCATGATCTTGAAACAACCTTCAAATTCCTTGAAAAGAAATTCCGGCATAATCCGGTAATACTGGAAGTTAATAAAACAGCTCTCTCGGCCGGGTATCACTATACCGGGGGCAATGAATCAGCGGACGTAGTATACAGGATTCCTGCCGCTGCCTTGAAAAAGGGAACATACCGCAATATATCCGGTAATGTGGCTACCGCCTGGGGCTTGCTTGCTGCTGCGGAAAGATCGGGCCGCCCCCTTTTCCTCGGTTCATACCCCATAACACCAGCCACGGAAATATTGATGGAGCTGTCTGCCTGCAAGGGACTTGGTGTAAAGGTTTTTCAGGCGGAGGATGAAATTGCAGGAATATGTTCTACAATAGGAGCCAGCTTTACAGGATCACTCGCGGTAACCACCACTTCGGGACCGGGGCTTTCCCTGAAGTCGGAAGCAATTGGTCTGGCTGTCATGACAGAATTGCCCCTTGTTATTGTTAATGTTCAGCGGGCAGGTCCGTCTACCGGCATGCCGACAAAATCGGAACAGTCCGACCTTCTTCAGGCCCTCTACGGAAGAAACGGAGAATGTCCGGTAATTGTGATGTCTGCATCTACTCCGGCTAACTGTTTTTATTATGCATATGAAGCTGCAAAAATAAGTATGGAGCATATGACTCCTGTTATTCTGCTGACTGACGGGTATCTTGGTAACGGATCTGAACTCTTCAGGATACCCAGGGTTTCCGAACTACCTGAAATCAATCCACCCCTGGCCAGTGCCAATGATGCTACGTATAAACCATACAAACGTGATGCAGAAACCCTTGTCAGGCAATGGGCACTGCCGGGTACTGAAGGATTAAGGCACAGGGTGGGCGGTCTTGAAAAAACCGATATTCATGGTGAAGTATCTACCGACCCGCACAACCACCAGATGATGATAAAAATAAGGGAGGAAAAAGTTCAAAAAGTGGCTGATCACCTTCCACTGCAAAAAATTCTTGGTAATTCCACCGGCGATCTCCTGGTGGTAAGCTGGGGTGGTACTGAAGGATCAATTAAAACGGCAGTAAGAGAAATGCAGAAGAACGGGAAAAAAATCGGACATGCCCATTTCAATCATATCCTGCCCCTGCCATTGAATACAAAAAATATTCTTGAAAGCTACCGCAGGGTAGTTGTTTGTGAATTGAATAACGGGCAGTTTGTTAAATATCTCCGGTCGGAGTTTCCGGGAATTACCTTCCTGCAATATAACAAGATCCAGGGCCTCCCCTTTTTCACCGCAGAATTAATTGAAAAATTCGATCAACTGTTAAATGATTTACAACCATGATAAATAACAGAATTATCCCATCCGACATACAACTTAAAAAGGAGGATTTTGTAAGCGACCAGATGGTAAAATGGTGTCCGGGTTGCGGTTCACATGCCGTTTTGAAAGCCGTGGAAAACGTATTCCCCGAAATTGGGTATAAAAAAGAGAATTTTGTGTTTGTATCAGGAATAGGTTGTTCATCCCGTTTCCCGTATTATGTAGATACATATGGTTTTCACGGTATACACGGCAGGGCATCGGCCATTGCAACCGGAGTCAAGCTTGCAAACCCCGGCCTGAGCGTATGGATAGCAACCGGCGACGGCGACTCAATGGCGATAGGAGGCAACCATTTTATCCATATTATCAGAAGAAACCTTGATGTTAATATTCTCCTGTTCAACAATCAGATATATGGTCTGACAAAGGGACAGTATTCACCCACAACCCCGATCGGGAGCGTGACAAAGACTTCGCCTCACGGGACCATCGAGCATCCCTTTGTTACAGCCGGACTGGTAATGGGATCCCAGGGAACATTTTTCGCCCGGGTTCTTGATAACAATATTAAAATGATGACCGAGGTTATGCATGAGGCAGCAAGACATGACGGCACCTCGGTTGTGGAAATACTCCAGAACTGTATAATTTTTGCCGACAAGACCCATGGGGCCGTTGTCGATAAGGATACACGTGATGATTATCAGCTGAACCTGAAACACGGTGAGCCAATGCTCTATGGCAAAAACAATGAAAAGGGAATTCAATTGAAAGGTACAAAACTGCAGGGAGTGGTAGTTGGTCTGAATGGTGTTACAATTGATGACATTCTTATACATGACCAGTATGAGAAAAACCCCGGTGTACAACGGATGATCGGAAAAATGGGTCCGCCCGATCTGCCTGTTGCCCTCGGTGTAATAAGATCGGCAGAATTTGAAACTTACGATGATATGGTAGAGGTTCAGATAGAAGCAGTAAAAGAATCATCCAAAATAAAATGCGTTGATGACCTTCTTGAAAGCGGAGAAACCTTCGAGGTTCGTTAAATCATTATGGATTGTTTCTCTTGCCTGCCTGGTGATACTATGTTCATGCCGCACGAGGAAATCGGCTTATAGTACGGATGCTACAGGTAAACCTCTGTTCACGACACTGGCCAGGGGAAGCTATTCAGGTATCGACCAAAGTGTGGATATTACCATCACCTCGCAAGAAAAGTGGGAAGAATTATGGAATGAGGTTCACCGTGACTATTTAAGTCCGGTTCCCGCTCTGCCGGAAGTTGATTTTGCGGCCGAAACAGTTGCAGCTGCCTTTATGGGATCAAGACCCACCGGAGGTTACAGTATTGAAATCGAAAAGATCTGCCGGCAGCAGGGAAAATATACCGCGGTGGTAAGGACAGTTTCGCCACAGCCGGGGGAAATGCTGACCATGGCCATAACCCGGCCATTTCATATTATAAAGATAGACAGGCCCGAAATGGAAATTGAATTTATCAGAAAGTGAATCTCCTTTCTGATATAGCCACCTTACTGTCCACTCATAACCCGGATGAACAAACCATTGAAAAAAGTTGTTTATTTGGCATGTATTTTGGTATGAATTATATTTGTTTCAGGTTAGTGAATCTGACTTTATTATTAATTAACAAAAAGTTCCAGGAAATGAAGAATCTAACAGACTTAGTTTTGGGCAAAGGAAAATCATATTTTCCCGTAATACTCCTGGTTACTGTTTTTATGCTCATTGGTGTTGATATCACAGCTCAGGGTTTCGGCCGCACTAAACCCGGATACAAGACCTTCGACTTCAAGGTATACAGCACACCCAATTTTGAGATATACCATTATTTTGAAGATGATTCTGTTCTGCAGCATATTGCCGAAATGAGTGAAAAATGGTACTATCGCCATGCTCGCGCTCTCAATGATACCATCAAAAAACGCAACCCCTTTATCATTTACGAAAACCATCCTGATTTCCAGCAGACTACAGCTATAAGCGGTATGATCAGCATCGGTACCGGAGGTGTTACCGAATCTCTTAAAAACAGGGTTATAATGCCGGTACTGGAAACAAACGCCCAGACCGATCATGTCCTCGGACACGAACTTGTTCATGCCTTCCAGTTTAATCAGCTGCTGCGCGGGGATACACTGAACATGTATTCCTTCAGGAACCTGCCACTCTGGTTTGTTGAAGGAATGGCTGAATATATGTCCATCGGAAGTGTTGATGCACATACTGCAATGTGGATGAGAGACGCACTGATAAATGATGATTTTCCCACTTTGCGGGATCTTACAACTTCATACAAGTATTTTCCCTACCGTTGGGGCCACGCCTTCTGGGCATTTGTCGGAAGAACATGGGGAGATACGGTCATAACACCTCTTTTTAAGGAAACGGCAAAATTCGGATATGAAAGAGCCATAGAAAATGTCCTTGGAATGAGGGCCAACACGTTTTCGGATGTGTGGAAAAGCTCATTTGAAATGCATTACCGCGATCTCATTGAAAAAACTGACACCCTGATAAGGGGCAACAAAATTCTTTTTGATGAAACTGCAGGAAGAATGAATGTTTCTCCCTCCGTCAGTCCGGATGGAAAACATGTGGCCTTCTTTTCAGAACTTAATGTCTTTACACTTGACCTGTTTATAGCAAGCACAGAAGACGGAAAGATCAAAAGATCCCTGACAAGCTCCACCCGTGATACCGATATTGACGGATATAATTTTCTGGAATCCCTGGGAACATGGTCGCCCGACAGCCGGTATTTTGCATATGTTGCCGTTACCAAAGGCGAAAGCCACATCCTGATAGCAGATATGAACCGGCCAAGGCGCACCAGGGAAGTAAGTGTACCGGGTGTTCCCTTTCTGAACAACCCTTCATGGTCGCCCGATGGAAATTACATGGTAATGACCGGTCTGGTGGGAGGTTTAAACAATCTCTACCTGTATAATATCGAAACAGAAGAGGTAACTCAACTCACCAGAGACTGGCATTCATATATCCATCCTACCTGGTCGCCCGACGGCAGGTATATTGTTTTTGCAACCGATAAGAAACAGCCCGGCGATGATTCAGAGGTTACAAGCTACGAGTTCAACCTGGGTATTATGGATCTTCATAATAACAATGAGATAACCGTGCTTCCTGTTTTCAGGGGGGCAGATAACCTGAATCCGGTATTTTCATCTGACGGACAATCGATATATTTCCTGTCAAACAGCGATGGTTTCAGGAACCTTTACAGGTATGACATAGAAGATCAGGCTGTATACCGGACAACAAATTATCCTGTGGGTATAAGCGGCATTACTACAACCTCTCCGGCTATAAGCATAGCCAGGGAAACAGGTAAAATTGTCTACACATATTATTCCAATGGCAATTACCTGGTATATGCAGCCATGCCTGATGATTTTACCGAAGAACCGGTTGATCCCGGCAAGGTTGACATGCTGGCTGCAACACTTCCCCCCTTCCAGCGTGTATCGGTAAATGTTGTTGACAGGCTTATTGCAGATAATGACAGGTACACAAAATTCCCGGCCGACTCCTTCAATGTGGAAAAGTACAGGCCCCAGTTCCAGCTCGATTATATTGGCAATACAGGGGTTGGCATGTCAGTCAGCACATATTACGGAACCGGTATGGCCGGCGGTGTAGAAATGCTGTTTACCGATATACTGGGCGATAACACCCTTTACGGAGCCTTGAGCGTAAACGGCGAAATTTATGATTTTGGCGGGATGGCAACCTATCTGAACCAGAAAAGGAGAGTCAAGTGGGGAGCATCTCTTTCCCATATACCATACCGTTCAGCCTTTATGTCGGTTCAGCCTGAAGGAGACGTTATAAATTTTGCCCTTATCAATATCAGGACTTTTGAAGACCAGGCATCTTTGTTTGCCTATTATCCGTTTTCCATGTCCAGGCGGCTGGAGTTTGGTGGTTCTGTTGCCCGGTACTACTACCGTATTGACCAGTGGAACAATTATTATTATGGCGGAATACCTGTGGGACAGGACAGGGAAAGGCTTGATTCACCCGATGGTTTTAACCTTGCCAATACCAGGCTGGCATATGTAGGAGACAATTCATACTTCGGGATGGCTTCACCCATGAGAGGTTACAGGTACAGGCTGCAGGGAAGCAAGTATTATGGAAGACTTGAATTTTACCAGTTACTGGCCGACTACAGGCAATACTATTTCCAGAATCCTTTAAGTTTCGCCTTCAGGCTTTACCACAATGGACGGTATGGACCCACTGCACAAAATGATCTTTTTTATCCCATGTACCTGGGATATCCGGGATTCATAAGAGGCTACGGCTCCAACCAGTTCTATCAGCTGCATTCATTTCAGAATACAGATTTTACCATAAATGAACTTATTGGTAGCAGGATGGCAATGGCCAACTTTGAGATCAGGCTGCCCTTTACAGGACCCGAACAGCTTGCAGTTATCCCTTCAGGATTCTTTTTTACCGAGCTGGCTTTGTTTCTTGATGCCGGTGTGGCATGGACGGCCGATACTACTCCCACATTGAATATCAATAATGAATCTCCCGGTGCCCGCTTTCCGGTATTCAGTACAGGTGTATCTTTAAGGGTCAACCTGTTTGGTGCACTGATCCTTGAACCCTATTATGCATTTCCGTTCCACAGGAATGGAATTAGCAGCGGTATACTGGGACTCAATTTTGTACCGGGCTGGTAACAAATCTATCAGACATTGCAGAACACGAACCGCTTTTAGAGGCTGTCCCGAAAGGCAGCCTCTTTTACCTGTTTTGCTACCTGCCAGAGTTGTTATTGTTCATTTCCAGGATTTCAGGAATAGGTTTTCCGGTTGAAAAGGGAGGCAAAGGTATACGCAGGATCATAGAAAGAGTCGGGGCAATATCCGTAGTGCTAACCTGCCTGTCAATGATTTTACTGTTTATGTTCCACCCGTAGAAGACAAGGGGAACATGCTGATCATAGGAAGTCAGGGTAAGCTGATCGCCATGAAAGCCTCTCTCATACCAGCCTTGCTGCAGATAAAGCATTATATCGCCTGAACGTTTTGGATGAAATCCTGCCTGAAGCCTTGCAGATATACCTTCAGAAAAATGATTGTTCCTAAACACATCTTCTGTAATTGTTCCGGCAACACCTCCAACCTGGTTCAGAAATCTTGATGACCGGCTTTGTATCTCCTCAAGTGGTATGTTGCTGCGTTCGATCTGGCTATGATTCAGATAGACCATCCCGGCATTATATGAACTTATCCAGTCAGCCTGTCCGTAGGTAATATTCAAATAACTGCGCAACAATGACATAGTTTGGGCAGGACTGAAGGTGCCTCCCGGAATACGGGCATAAACTTTATATGAAGAGGGATATGCCACTGCCTGATCAGATGTCAGGAAAACCAGCACCCTGGATTGACCGTACCAGGCATCAAGAAATTCAAGAATATGGGCAATATCACCGTCCAGCCGCAGATATGCATCCTGAAGTTCTTTTGAAAATGTGCCATACTTCTTGTCTATATTTGAAGTTGCTGAAAAACTGATTATTAACATATCGGTACTGCCGCTTTTTCCCAATTTTTCATTAAGCATCAGTGATAAGGCAAATTCCTTGGTAATGGTATTGCCATGGGGCACCTCTTTTATCAGAGAATACCCGTCAGACCTGCGGAGCATTCTCCTGAGGTTATGGCTGAAAGGCTCGTTTTCAGGATTTGAATTTTTACTGAAATAGGCAGAAGGTGCAGCGACAGGTTCCCATGTCCTCTCCAAATATACTTCGGTGTGTGACCTGGAATTGAATTCAGCTACCCATTCGGGAAGGCTGGAGAGATAGTAACTGCTGCTCATCCATTCTCCATTGACAGGATCATACCACCATGCTGCGTTTGCCGAGAAACCTCCTGACAGTACGGCGGCTGCATCACTAAGGGAAACAGAGAATACCCTTGACCTGAAATCACTGGCCATCCTTAATTCATCACCGATAGTGGCGCTGAGGATCGATGCTGGGCTTCTTCTGCCGTTTCTGAAAGAGCCACCGACTGCAACAACATTTTCATCAAAAATACTGGATTGCATGTTATTTCCAAGCCTGTCATACCATGTATCAGCTATGATACCATGCGCTGAAGGATTTGTGCCGGTAAAGATAGTGGCATAACCTGCAGAAGACTGGTTTACCAGATAATCATACCTGGCGTTGGTAAATGAACTACCCTGGCTGACAAGCCTCTTAAACCCGTTATCACCAAACTGGTTCCACATCCTGGTCAGATAATCATAACGCATCTTTTCCACAACTATCCCGATTATAAGATCGGGTCCGTTTCCGGAGTTTCCATAACCATCCAGGGTTTTTGCGCTGAATATGGCAATAACGGAGAAGATGAAAGGCAGGAATTTATGTAACATATATCGTTGAATATCAGCTTTCATACAAACTACTTTTTCACATGTAATTTACTTAAAAAATACCAATTCATAAAACCAACAAGTGTTAAAAACGCCCTTCCCCCATGCAGATACAAATACAGGAAAGCCGCAGGCCTTTGCCGGCAGGAGTTATTATATTGTAACGATTAAAATATAAAATTTAAACGTTGAACCTTATGTTCATGATATCTCCATCCTTTACAATATAATTCCTGCCCTCTATTGATATCTTTCCTTTCTCGCGGCAGGCTGCTTCAGAGCCCATGGCAACAAGATCATCATATTTTATAACTTCTGCCCTTATAAAACCTCTTTCAAGGTCGCTGTGAATTACTCCCGCAGCCTGCCGAGCAGTCATTCCTTCACTGATTGTCCATGCCCTTACCTCTTTGGGGCCAATGGTAAAAAAGGTTTCGAGCCTGAGCAGCTTGTATGCGGCCCGGATAAGCTTATTTACTCCGGGTTCGGAGAGACCGGCATCATGAAGGAACGCAAGGCGATCTTCATCATTTTCAAGTTCTGCTATCTCGGCTTCTACCTGAGCTGCTAAATTAAGTACTTCAGCATCATTTCCAAGCACATTTTTTACCTGATCGGAATATTTATTGCCATCAACAGCCGAGGCTTCATCAACATTACAAACATATATAACAGGTTTCCCGGATAACAGATACAGATCAGCTACATGTTTCTTATCCTGCTCATCAATCTCAATCGAACGGGCTGACCTGAACGATTCAAGGTGATTGTGGTATTTTTCAAGGACATCCATTACCTTCCCTGCAGATTTATCTCCTGTTTTCATCAATTTCAGGGTTTTGGTCATCTTTTTTTCAACAGACTCAAGATCCCTGACCTGAAGTTCCAGATCGACGGTCTCCATATCTCTCACCGGATTGACCGATCCGTCAATATGGGGAAGGTTGTCATCATCAAAACAACGCAAAACATGAATGAGTGCATCGGCATTGCGGATATCGGCCAGAAATTTATTGCCAACTCCTGCCCCGGTGCTTGACCCTTTCGCAAGACCGGGAATATCAACAAATTCGACCGCAGTAAATACAATTCTTTTTGTCGGTTGTATCCTGGCCAGTTCATGCAACCGCTGATCGGGCACATGTACCATGCCTATATTTGATTTTACAGCATTGAAAGCGGCTGCTGATGATTCTGCATGAGTATTGGACATGCAATTGAACAAAGTTGTTTTCCCTGAGTTTGTAAGCCCGATAATACCACAATGTAAAGCCATATGCCGGTGAAACGTTTAAATTTAACCTCCGCAAAATTACTTTATTATAACCGGAATTTAATGATCATAAAATAAGTTGTTCTGTTTATCCGCGGCATGGTCTGAATCAACCTGCCTGAAAAGCCTGATACGTATTGAATGCATATAACAAAAGTTTTGTTATTTTTACACACTTATTCGTTAACCCTGTCAAATTCCCAAAAATGAGTAAAGAACTTGTAAACAAAGCATCGGATAATATAAGGATATTATCGGCAGCAATGGTAGAGAAGGCAAAATCAGGACATCCCGGCGGCGCAATGGGCGGAGCCGATTTTATAAATATCCTTTATTCCGAATTTCTGAACTTTGATCCCGATGATATGGGGTGGTTCCTGCGTGACAGATTTTTTCTCGACCCGGGGCATATGTCTCCAATGCTCTATTCCATTCTGTGTCTTACCGGACATTTCACACTCGATGAAATCAAGCACTTCAGACAATGGGGAAGTCCCACTCCCGGACATCCTGAAAGGGATTTACAAAGAGGTATAGAAAACACCTCCGGTCCGCTGGGACAGGGCCACGCCATGGCCGCAGGAGCTGCTATTGCAGAACGTTTCCTGGCAGCACGTTTCGGAGAGTGGATGTCACACAAAACATATACCTTTATTTCAGATGGCGGAGTCCAGGAGGAAATTTCACAGGGTGTGGGCCGTATTGCCGGCCATCTTGGATTAAGCAACCTGATAATGTTTTATGATTCGAATGATATTCAGTTGTCCACCACCACCCGGGCAGTCACTACCGAAGATACGGGTAAAAAATATGAGGCCTGGGGCTGGAGGGTAATGACAATTGATGGCCATGACCAGGATGAAATAAGGAGGGCTCTCAGGGCTGCCAATGAAGAAAAAGAAAAACCTTTTCTTATAATAGGCAAAACAATAATGGGGAAAGGAGCCCTTACAAGCTCCGGAGAATCCTTTGAAAGGCAGCCTTCCACGCATGGCATGCCCCTGTCGGCTGCAGGAGGTGATTTCGCAAAAACGATTTCTAATCTCGGAGGCGATCCTGATAATCCATTCATGATTTTTGATGATGTGGCCGATTTTTATAAAAAGGTCATGAAACATAAAAAAGCTGAAGCTGAAACTAAAAGGCTGGCAGGGCAAAAATGGGAAAATGAAAACCCTGCCCTTAGTGATAAGCTCAGAAAGTTTATATCGGGCAATACCGTTGAAATAGATTTTTCATCGATAGAACAAAAAAATAATGTTGCCAGCAGGGCAGCATCAGGAGTGGTTCTGGGATATTTTGCCAGACATGTTGAGAATATGATAGTGGCATCGGCTGATCTTGCAAACAGTGACAAAACAGACGGGTTTCTGAAAGAATCAAAAGCATTCACCAGGGGAGATTTCAATGGTGCATTTCTGCAGGCCGGAGTGTCTGAGCTTACCATGGCTGCCATTGCCAACGGGATTGCTGCACACGGAGGCGTAATACCTGCAATCGGCACTTTCTTTGTCTTTTCCGATTTCATGAAGCCTGCAGTCAGGCTGGCAGCTATTATGGAACTGCCGGTAAAATATATCTGGACTCATGATGCCTTCAGGGTAGGTGAAGACGGACCAACCCACCAGCCGGTCGAACAAGAGGCACAGATCCGTCTGCTCGAGGAACTCAGGAACCATTCGGGACGTCCCTCAATGCTTGTGCTCCGGCCTGCAGATGCTGCAGAAACCACTGTTGCATGGAAGATGGCAATGGAAAATACAGACACACCTACCGCGCTTCTGCTTTCAAGACAAAATATTAAAGATGTGCCTTCACCCGGTGATATTGACAGGTTCACACATGCCCTCAGCGCCATCCATGGAGCATATACCGTGTATGATGATGGCGGGACCCCTGATATTGTCCTCGTGGGAAGCGGCTCTGAAGTAACCACCCTGATTGAGGGAAGCCGGTTGTTGAAATCAAAATTGAACCTGAAGGTAAAAGTTGTATCACTCATATCGGAAGGTCTTTTCCGCCAACAGCCCCCCGAATATCAGGCTGCCACCATACCCGGCGGGATTCCCGTCTTTGGTCTGACTGCCGGGCTTCCATCCGGCCTCCGGCAGATAGTCGGTCCGAAAGGCAGGGTTTTTGGCCTTAACCATTTTGGCTATTCTGCCCCTGCCGGTGTACTTGATGAAAAATTTGGATTCACCGCTGAAAATGTTTTCAGGCAGGTAACCGAATATCTTGAAGAGCTCAAAAACAAAGAATAATTAGCAGAACGTATCGTTTGTATTATAAGATGCCGTCATGGTGCTGTCCTTAAAAACAGTGGCAGGGCGTAATCTTGGAATTACAGAACTACAGCTCCTGTCTGCCTGAAAAACCATACAAAAGTCGCCCAAATGGGCTTCATAAATAAATATTTTGATTAACCGCAGGTCTTATTAACTTTGACCTTCGGTCATTTTTACATAGTGAACAATCATGTGCCGGTTAAAGGTTATGTAATTGATTAAACCTTTCCCTGTAAATCGCATCAAAAAAAGAATTACTTCTTTAATATTTATTCAATGCAGGATCATACTGATAAGGAATTGCTTCTGTTATTTCGCAACCCCGATCAGAAAAGCTATGCCTTTAATCTTATCGTAAAAAAGTACCAGGAAAGGCTTTACTGGCATATCAGGAAAATGATCATTGTGCATGATGATGCTGATGATCTGCTTCAGAACACCTTTTTAAAAGCCTGGAAAGGACTGGAAAACTTCAGGGAAGAATCGCAGATTTACACGTGGCTTTACAGGATTGCAACAAACGAGGCACTTTCTTTCCTGAAGGAGAAGAAAAA
>SLGC01000368.1 GCA_007123885.1 Bacteroidales bacterium
AAATTACAAAAAAAAGGCCAATCGGGGAAAATGGTGATGCCGAAAGAGTGTCAATAATCCGGTAATTCAGGGAGTTTTATGACCCGGAAGGGATTATTGAAAAAATTTTCTTTGGTGCTCTTCCGCAAACCGGATCAACTGCCTGGCAATTTCGGGGTATTCATCTATTACATTTACCTTTTCATAGGGGTCGTGAACCATATCAAAAAGCGCGGTATCGATCCGCCCCTGGCCATAAATGCCGGGAATGCCGTCCTTTCCGCCTGTAACAGGATCACGGTAGGGATGGGGCAGATGGAGCTTCCATTTTCCGTCGGCCCTTATAACACCCTCGAACCTGTCAGACATGGTAAAGCCGTAGTATTCATGAGGATTTTCAGCACCCTCTTTTCCGGTGATCAGGTCCCACACGTTCTTCCCGTCGATCTCGTAATCCGGCACAGGGGCTCCTGCCAGTGAACAGAGGGTAGGGAGGAAGTCGATGGAGAAAAAGGCATTATGAGATAATGTGCCTGCCTCAATATGAGGCGGGTATTTAATGATAAGCGGCGATCGTATGCCGCCATCGAAGGAGGTGCCTTTTTCACCCCTGTAGGGTGTCGATCCTGCGTGATTGCCATAGGCGAGCCAGGGACCGTTGTCGGAGGTGAAAATAACGATGGTATTGTCTTCTACCCCGTTGTCCCTGAGGGCCCTCATGATCTCGCCGACCGACCAGTCCAGCTCCATGATGACATCACCATAGAGGCCGGTCCCCGATTTCCCCGCGAACTTGTCACTTACAAAAAGGGGCACATGGGGCTGGGGGTGCGGAACATAAAGGAAGAACGGGTTTCCGCTGTGCCTGTTTATAAAATCGACCGATTTCTCCGTGAACCAGGTGGAGAAATATACCTGGTGGTCAGCAGTCACGGAATCTATTGTGATCTGTCCGTTTTCCCAGTACTGCAGGGGCCATTGTCCCCAGTACTCCGGCCTTTGAGGGTGTGCGGCCCACATATCATTCGAATACATTATTCCGGCCGATTCGTCAAAACCCCTTTCGGGAGGCCTGGTGTCGGGGTGATCGCCTATATGCCACTTCCCGAAAAAACCGGTAGTATAGCCGGCCTGCTGAAGCAATTCACCAAGTGTGGCATACCGGGGATCAAGACCGCGCTGCCTTGGTGCATGGGCGCCAAAGAGACCTGTCCTTTCAGGGTAGCATCCTGTGAGCAGGGCAGCCCTTGAGGCTGAGCATACCGCCTGGGGCACGTAAAAATTGTGAAACACCTTTCCCTCTTCGGCCAGCTGCCTGACATTGGGTGTGGGATACCGGGTTTCGGCAAATGGCTGGAAATCGGACCATCCGGCATCGTCAAGGAAAATGATCACAACATTGGGTTTTGATTCATTTCCTGTTTCTGGCTGATTGCATGAGGAAAATGTTGAAGCCAGGGCTACAAGAGGAGCCGCTTTAATAATTGGTAGGTTGATTTTCATTTATTAAGGTTTTGGTTGCCAGATTTATAATTTGTTTTTTAAAATTTCGGAATCCAGTATGCATTGGGGGATCTCCTGCAAGACCCGCTCCATGGGCCAATCGGTTTTAAAGGCTGCACTGCTATTCCCTGGCCAGCATTATTTTTCTCACATCCATCACCTGTGATCCCGGCATTTCCAGTGCCTGCAGTGTCAGCTGTCCCTTTCCTTTTTCAAGGTATATGCTGCCGGCGTTCAACGGCTTGAAATCCTTTACATATGATTCCATTCTTGGTATCCTGTCATTTTCCATTCCCCGCAGGGGCGGATCATGCCCCTGCCCGATCTTTCCGGTCAGCGATGAATTCCCAAAGGATAGTTCGAACACCGATCCTGTGTCTTCCGGGGGACAGGTGTAATAGATTTCAACTTTAAAAGTCCCGGAGGCAAGCACCTCAATATCCCAGGTAATTTTATCGCCGGTGGAGGTCCAGTTGGTGAAAAAGCTGCTGTTGGGCCACCTGTTGGACCTGGTTATGTTACCGTGCGGCTGTCCGTCGCGTGCCGGCAGCTGTGTACGGACGGTGGCGGGATGGCCGACGGTAAAGGGCCTGACTGGTATTTCGGCTATTGCATCTTCTTTCCACCGGCTCACTTCCGAGAGCAGAAATTCTCTCACATCAGGTTCTTTTTCAGAGATATCATGATGCTGCCCGCGGTCGTTTTCCATATTGAACAGCCTGCCCTGTGCATCGAGCCGGTAATACCGGTTCCTTGCACTTACATTTCCAGCCCAGTGGGCGAAAATCAGCCTTTCGGTTTCATTATATTCCCTGCCGGCAAGCAGTGGTGCAAGGCTTACCCCGTCAACGGGATGTACAGTGTTGTAAGGAATCCCGGCCATTTCGGCAAGGGTCGGAAGAAGGTCAATTACGGCGGCAATTTCATTAATTTCCATTCCCCGGTCGATTATGGCGGGCCATCTGACAAACAGCGGCGATCTTACCCCGCCTTCGTCGGTCGAACCTTTCCTGCCCTTCATCCCCCCGTTCCAGCGAAAGCTGTTCGGTCCGTTATCAATCAGGAACATTATTATTGTATTGTCTGCAAGTCCCAGTTCATCCAGCTTATCCATCACCCTGCCAACGTTCCAGTCAATGTTCTCGCACATGGCCAGGGCCGCCCTGGTAAATTCAATATCCTCCTGGTAGCGGTCGTCGGTCAGCATCCCTATTTCCTTTCCGTCGAATTTATCCCACCACTCATCGGGAACCTGCATTGGAGAGTGCGGCGTGATCTGGGGAATATATACGAAAAAGGGTTTGTCCCTGTTATTTTCAATAAAATCCATTGCCCTGCCGGTAATATCGTCCGGCACATAACCCTCTCCCTGTACTATTTTGCCGTTATGTTCGAGCGGGGGACTGAAGTAGTCGCCCCAGTGACCGGAACAGAAACCGTAAAATTCGTCAAACCCCCGTGCGTTGGGATGGTAGGGGAACTGCATCCCGTTGTGCCATTTGCCGAATGCGCCCGTAGCATACCCGGCCTCTTTGAAAACTTCGGCTATGGTGGTTTCGTCAGCATTCATCCGTTCCCTGCCCTCAGAGGTGCCGGATACCCCGCTGCGGGTATGGTAACGGCCGGTGAGCAGTTCTGCACGGGTGGGTGAGCATACCGGCTGGACATAAAAGTTGGTGAACTGTGCGCCTTCTTCAGCCAGCCTGTCGGTATTGGGAGTATGCAGGTTGGTGTTCCCGTGTATGCTCATGTCACCCCAGCCCTGGTCATCGGTCATGATAATTATGACATTGGGTTTGGGACCCCTTTCGTCCGCCGGCCGGCTGCATGAGGCAAACGACGAGGCAAGAGCGAGAAGCGGTGCTGTTTTTATAAATGGTGAAAAGATTTGCATCCTGCAGGG
>SLGC01000430.1 GCA_007123885.1 Bacteroidales bacterium
AAAATTCGGAAATCCAGACCAAGAGATCCATGTATCTTTGCACCAGATATAATTATTAAAAAACAAACTTCATGAATGCTATCGGGGTTGGGATATTGGCGATAAGTTCGGGTTCAAATCAGCATGGATGCTCCATAAAAAATATAAGGCAGACAAAATTGAATTGGTCAGATATGACTACCATGGACCCTTTAAAAATTAAATTTTAATCAAAATGAAAATAAATGAAGTCGATATTGAACAGCTTGATAGGGCTGCTAATATGCTAAAGGCAATAGCACATCCAATGAGAATTGCAATAATCAGTTTTCTTGAAGGAGGGAAGAAATTAACTGTAACACAGATACATGAACTTCTTGAAATAGAGCAATCAACAACATCGCATCACCTGGGCATACTTAAGGATAAGGGAGTACTCTCCTCCAAACGTGAAGGGAAGAATACCTTCTATTTTCTCAGACATCAAAACCTTACTCAAATCCTTGACTGTCTGAATCATTGTTGTAAATAAATAAAGAAAAAATATTGATATAAACTTGCTAAACAAGAAGCCCCACTTACAACTCATTTACAACGATCCGGCATGTGTAATTGCACCTTTCAGAATGGCTTCATAAAGAGGCTGATTATTGAGAATCTCAATCGCTTTTTCCAAATTAGGATCACCCTCAATTGATGCCTCAATCCGTCCGTTCCGGTAATAATATCTGCTGACTATCTCTTCCCTGAGAAAGGACTTGATTTGATCCCGGTGAGTTTCCAGATCTCTTTGCTTGTCATGGGTGATCTTTTTTGCAAGCTCATCAAAAATACTTTCCGAGGCATCATAGTACCCTTCATTTTTGGCTGCATTGAGCAACTGTGCCACTTGTATTTCAGTTTGGGTCTGGTAATCAAAATCAGCTTCTTCAATAAAAGCAAGGAAGTTGTTATAATCATCATCATTGATCATAAATTCAGAAACAGCAGGAATTGAAGGATTCTCTGAGGCGTATTTAGTGGCAAAATCAAAGATGAAGTTTCTGGCATAAAGATTTATAACCACCGGAGCCGGAGTTTCTTCATAAACATGAATATCGGGTATTATACCTCCGCCATCATAAACTATCCGGCCGTTTCTTGTTTTGAATTCATTGATCTGGGAATCAGGAATTTTGTTGTAATTGTTATCTTCTGAAAAATCTACAGACTGAATACATCTTCCACTCGGTGTATAATATTTCGCAGTTGTGATCTTTAACTGGGAATTATAACTTAATTGCCTGGTGGTTTGTATTAACCCCTTTCCGAATGTTCGCTGACCGATAACTACACCCCTGTCCAGATCCTGAAAGGCACCTGCAACAATTTCTGCAGCTGATGCCGAACTTCTGCCGACCAGGATAACCACGGGTATTTCTTTATCAAAAGGTTTATTTCTGGCCCTGTAAGTGTGATCCCACTGGGTGACTTTGCCTTTGGTACTTACAATTTCCTGGCCCTTTTCCACAAAAAGGTTGGTAACGTTAACAGCTTCCATAAGCAGGCCGCCAGGATTACCTCTTACATCCAGGATCAGCTTGCTGACATTGTAGTTATTTTTCATGTCATTCAAGGCATGTCTGACTTCCTGATGAGCATTTTCAGTAAAGCCGTTGAATTGAATATATCCGATGTCATCGGCAACTTTGCCATACCAGGCAACATTACTGATCTTCACCTCTTTCCTGATAATATCCTTCGTTAGCAGTTCATCATGGCCAGTTCTTTTTATTGTCAGTGTAATAGTGCTTCCCGATTGTCCTCTGAGCATATCGCTGACTTCGCCCACTGGTTTACCATTAAGAGAAGTGCCGTTTATGGCAGTAATTACATCTCCTGCCTTTAATCCATGAGTTTGTGCCGGAAATCCTTCATAGGGTTCTGAAATCATGACATAATCACCTCTTTGACGAATAAGTGCGCCAATTCCCCCATAACGGCCTGTTGTCATTGTTTCGTAACTTTCCTTTTCTGATTCGGGAATAAAGGTAGTATAAGGATCAAGACCTTCCAGTACTCCGTTTATTGCATTTTCTATCAGCTTTTCGGGATCCGGATCATCTACATAAAATAAATTGATTTCCCTTATCATGGAAAAGAAGATATCCATATTCCTGGCAATCTGGAAATCACGGTTGGAAGAGGTATTTATGAATCCATAGGACAAGAATATAAATCCTGCGATTATAAGGAAGCCCTTGTTTCTGATTTTCCTGCTAAAGTTTTGCATTCTTTCCCTGTTTATTAGTAATGTGAAGTATTATAACGGATATATCTCGTGATCATCGATGAGCAATCTATAATAATTATGCAGATCTTGCAGATGTTATTTTCGTGTACAAATAATTTAATGCAAAGATGCATAAAATAATTAAAAGTGAGGATAATATGGAACCTTCAAAACCAAAATTCCCTCCGGTAATTATCTCATATCCCTTAGGTTGCTGTTGTAAAAATCCATCCATTTCAATTCCGCTTACAGGAAAACCAAAAACAGGTCCCTGAAAAAAATTCCAGCTAAAATGAAGGGCGAGAGCATACCATATAGTCTTTGTATAGATGAAAACAATGCCAAGCAAAATTCCTGCCAGAAAAAGATTGACAAAGGGGATCATTCCCATGCCGGGATTCAAAAGGTGAAAAACAGCAAAAAGAAATGAAGAAATCAGGAGTCCTGTAAAAGGATGAAATGAATCGATCAGGTTGTTTAAAATATAACCTCGAAAAGATAGCTCTTCAACCCAGGAAATTATTAAACAAAGGATAATACTCCAACCCAGGTAGGCAAAATCAGGGCTTATAGAAATTATCACAAGGTTACCCGATAAAAGAAGGATCAGGAAACCGCTTCCGATTACAATCAAACCCAGGGCAAGGCCAAGGACAAGATCCTTATTCCTGCGGTAACTTGAAAACCCCAGAGTGATAATTGTTCTGGCATCAAAATATTTTCTGAATGCAAAAGTTAAAGCTGTAACACCTGTAAGTACAATTGTCTGAACCAGAACAAGCAAGTGTATATTATCTCTGATATTTGAAATAACTTCAAACATTGTTTTGTCTGAGATTGCCGAAAGAACGCTCATGGCAATTATTTCAAAAATGACAAGTGTTATTAAAAAAAGAAATATGTAGATCAGGGCTCTGAGCCATCCCCTTTTAATTGCAGGAGCAGGTTTCATATACAGAGTGTTAAATAATTAGTAAGCAACTTAATATATTGTTTATTTTAAAGTGAAGGATTAATATACCTATGCAAAACCAGTAAGGTCACCGAACCAGATAATCTAACATTTTTCCTATAAAATTATACATAAAATCAATACTGATTATTTTTGGTGGTGAGATCAATTCTGGATATC
>SLGC01000325.1 GCA_007123885.1 Bacteroidales bacterium
AAAGTACGGGCAGCGTGGGACAGGCCCTGCAGTCTATGGGGGTTACCAAAGACCGGATATACAAGATATTGATGGAGATCCGGGGCAACCAGAGAATCGTGGACCAAAACCCTGAAGAAAAATACCATCACGATTCAGGTTTGTTATAAATTTTTATTTCAAATTGCCATTACATTATTATTCGCTTTGTCCTGATTCGGGTTGATCCCGATTCTTGTTAAAAAGGTCATTTTGTAGCCTCTCTACCGAATCCAGTCCCACGATCTCATCGGGCTGCAAGGGTATTCTGAATTTTGGGCCGGTGAACAAACCATCTGCCACCGACAGGTAATGCTGCTGCAGCTTCCACCTTTCGATTTCAAAGGAGGATATGCACTCTTCCTTTTTAAGGATATTGTTCAGCATAACACCCTGTATCTTTATGCCTACGCGTTCAAGATCCTTCATTGCACGGTAACTTTCATGAAGGGGAGTAAATTCCGGGTATGCAACAAGCAAAAAGGCAGTTGCCTGCGGGTCCTTCAGTCTTTTTATCAAGGCTTCGATCTTTTTGTTTTCCTGTGAAACAGGCAACCCCTGCTGTTTTTGTGCTTTCTGATCCATCTGCTGCTTGAATTCAAAAGGAAGTTCAAGTAACCTGAGAGTATGGCCGGTAGGGGCGGTATCCAGTACGAAATAATCCCATCCGGGTTGATCGAGCAGTTCGGCGAATTGCTCAAATATTGCAATTTCTTCGGTGCAGGGGGATTCAAGTTCTTCCTTTAAGGACTCCATCAGCTCATCGGAATATCCACCTGCCACTGCATCGTCAAGAATCCTTTTCCTGTAATCTTCAACAGCCTGTTTCTGCTCAATATTTACAGCCCATAGATTACCGGTAACCCGGGAAGGGGTGGGACCAACTTCAGTTTCCAGAACCTGTCCGATATGGGCTGCAGGATCTGTTGTCATCAGCAGTGTCTTTCCCTTTTGTGCCAGTCTGTGAGCTGTGGCGCAGGCGGTTACCGTTTTGCCCGTACCTCCTTTCCCGGTTATAACAATGATCCGGCTTCCCGATTTCCGCAATAAAATATCGTCAAGTTTTTCCGCGTAAGCGAATCCTTTAAAAGGTTCGGTAGCAGGATAATTACCCCCGATAACGGAGCCGCTGTTTTCAAAAGCTATTTGTCCCAGCAGCGAGATCTTTTTCAGGCCTTTCACCTCGGAATGCTGCATGGGAACCTCCATTACCGTACTATCAAATCCGCTGCGCAACTCCCCGATATATTTTTTCTGGTTTTCTGCAAGCCTGGAAAAAATTCCTTTGGTGCTGTCATGATTTGGAAAAACACCGTTAATTACCAGCCTGAAATTATGAATGCCGGTACGCTCGAGTTCCTGCCGGGCACGGAAAGTTTCATATACAGAGGTTTTCTCGGGCCGGCTTACCAGGTAAACCGTGGTATGTTGCGGGTTCTGAAGTATGCTGACGGCATGCTCATATTTCTCACGCGAGCTTTCGATTTGAGAAACCGGTCCGATACAGGTCTGCCCGCTGCCCATCGCGCTCTTCAGGATAAATTGGTTCCATTCCCCCGGAAGGGTCATCAGGCGCAGGGTGTGACCGGTCGGTGCAGTGTCAAAAACAATCAGGTCGTAACTTTCATCACCGAGAAAATCGGTAAATTTATCAAATGTTGCAATCTCGACTGTACAACCGCTGTTAAACTCCTCCTTTACCTGTTCAAGTGCCAGTCCGTCGAGTATCTCTTTCAGCGGTTCCAGTATCTTGTCCTTGTAGGCTTCTGTAATGGCCTGGCTATCCATCTGGGCAATAAAAAGGTTGTCTGCATACTCAACCGGCTCCGGGGTGATCTCCTTTTCAAAAATATCTCCAAGGTTTCCTGCAGGATCGGTCGATACAAGCAGGGTCCGCCTGCCTTTCTGTGATTCGTGGACTGCCGTGGTGGCCGCCATAGTGGTTTTGCCCACCCCGCCTTTTCCTGAAAAGAATATATATTTTGTCATGATTGAATTTTGCTTTGAATGAATCTTTTAATCTTTGGAAGATTAACTTTTTTATCAGCACAGGCAACCTCACCGTTTACAAGGACAAAAGGGAAATTTACCTCACCCTTTTCCAGAAGTGACTGTGCGGTCTCATCATTAAACCAGTCCGGTCCCATAAACTCCACATGTTCGAATTCCAGCTTCTCTTCAAACGAACGGTCAAGTTGTTTCTTAGCCATACCGGCTACTTCGTACCAGCTCATCTTCTGTGAGCCGCATGCTTCCTGTGGTATAGTGTATAGAATCACATTTAGTTTGTTTGCCATAGCTAAAATATCTTATATCTGAAAATATGTTCAGATCAGTTGAGTATATAAAAAAATTATCAGCTGAAAATCCCCAGTATTTTTCCTTCTGTTTTGATGTTCTTTATTTCAGGGATATGTGCCTTGAGTTCTTCAAGATCCGGATAACCTCCCTTTTTGATTATTTCCCCGTTTAGCAATGTTAGCGGCAGTTTCCCCGCGCCTTCAGACCGTATAAATTGCTTAACAACCTCGTTTTTCGTAAAAGCCAGCGGCGTCTGGTTGATGGCGTAACGCTCAACCTTGATCCCGGCTTTGCCCAGGACCTGGAGCACATTTTGAAGCTCAATTAGTTCCTTGTCCGGTTCGGGTCCGCAAACCCCGGAAGGACAGCATAATGTCGGTTCAAATATTTCGAGTTTCATGTTTTTGTCTTTTATTTTTTAATTACCGGACTGTTTCCGGGAAACTTCCCTTGCTTAACCTGTTCGGGATTTCCGGCCGTTATTTCCAGGTTTTCCTTAATCGAAAGCAATCTCAACTTACATTTACATGATATGCCTCACAGAGTAAACAGACTTTCAAGACAGTATAAATTGCTCCGATGATCCGGCATTTTCTGACGCAAAAATACGTCATTATTTCAAATAACGCAATATTACGTCAAATATTTTTATAAAATTTTCAAAGTCCTTTCCATTTACGTCAAATATTTTTGTAAAAATTTAAAGTATATTCCTCCCATCTGTCGGGCCTTAACTTTAATCACGCCTTCATATTATGCAAGCAATCGGGATGAAAATATGGAATTTAAACAGGGGTGCGGCGGTTGGTAATCAGGCAGGTAGATGACGGTTATTCCTCATCAGAGCCTGATTGAAGTCCGATGTTGACAGGCAAGCCATTTTGCTTCCAGCCCCCGATCCCATCGGTGATAAGTATTAGCTTTCCCATATAAACGCAATGTAGTTTATTTGCTATTTCTGTGGTTCTCCTTATGGTAGTGCAGTAAACCACAATGACCGGCTGATCCAGGTGCAGCTTAAGCCGTTCTTCAAGGTCATCGGCATCAGCATCGA
>SLGC01000393.1 GCA_007123885.1 Bacteroidales bacterium
ACCTCAGGGTACAAAACGGAATCAACAAACATTAACTCTTCCCGTCGGGAAGGTCCCGCCACAGGCCATCGAACCGGAAGAAATTGTGCTTGGTGCAATTATGCTTGAAAAGGAGGCGCTAATTGCAATAATTGACCTGCTGAAGCCTGAAAGCTTTTACAAGGAATCACATCAGAAGGTCTTCAAGGCAATAATGAAGCTGTCACTGGAAGAAAAACCTATAGATATCATGACAGTTACTGAAGAATTGCGCAAGGCAAGGGACCTGGATGCCGTTGGTGGCGCATTTTATATAACAAGCCTTACCAGCAGGGTGTCTTCGGCAGCACATATTGAATATCATGCCAGGATAATTGCCCAGAAATTTATCCAGCGTGAACTGATCAGGGTTTCAACCGAAATACAGAACCGGTCATATGATGAGAGCACTGATGTTGACGATCTACTTGATTTTTCCGAAACCGAGCTCTTTAATATTGCCGAGGGTAATATTAAGAAAGAGACCCTGAAAATCAATGTTATTATCAAGGAGGCTATAAACCAGATAGAAGAAGCAAGCAAACGGGAAGACCACCTGAGCGGTATACCCAGCGGATTCACCAGGATTGACCGGATAACATCAGGCTGGCAAAAATCCGATCTTATAATTATCGCTGCCCGGCCTTCAATGGGGAAAACGGCATTTGTACTATCAATGACCCGGAATATGGCTGTCGAGCATAACCGTCCCGTTGCTTTCTTTTCGCTTGAAATGTCATCAGTTCAGCTTGTCAACAGGCTTATTGTAAGCGAAACAAAACTTCCCTCCGAAAGGATCAGGAACGGCAAGTTACATGACTATGAATGGGAACAGCTGGAAATAAAGATAAAAAATCTCGTGGATGCCCCGATATTTATTGATGATACACCTGCAATTTCAATTTATGAACTCCGTGCCAAATGCCGCAGACTCAAAATGCAGCATAACATCGGAATTATTATAATCGATTACCTCCAGCTTATGACAGGTACATCGGATACAAGAGGGAACCGGGAACAGGAGGTATCAACAATTTCGCGTTCGCTCAAAGCCATTGCCAAAGAGCTCGATGTTCCTGTTATTGCCCTTTCCCAGCTTAACCGTGCCGTGGAAACACGCGGGGGAACCAAACGTCCCCAGCTCTCAGACTTAAGAGAATCAGGTGCGATAGAGCAGGATGCGGATATGGTGCTGTTTATTCACAGGCCGGAATATTATGGTTTTCATGAAGACGAGGAAGGAAATTCAAATATCGGAATAGCTGAAATACTAATTGCCAAACACAGGAACGGGCCTGTTGGGGAAGTTAGGCTCAAATTTCAATCGGAATCGGCCAGCTTTACCGAACTTGAAGATGACCTGGAACCTATATCTGAAAATGACATGTCCATTACCCTGGGATCAAAAATGAATGATGATAATGAATTTACAGGTGGCTTTGATACCGGCAGCAATATTGATTTTTGAAAATTCATCAGCTTTTTATCACCTCGCCCGGCAAAAATATATTTCCTGTTTTCCTTAAAATACACAGTCATAGGATGTAAATCTACATAATATGTTTGTATTTTTGCATTTCTAATACTAACAGGCCGGTAAGCAGGATTAGTTATGCAGGCCTTAAAATAACCGGAACGATAAATGACAAGCTTCAAAGATTTTGATTTTCACCCTTCTATTGAAGAAAGTATTGATGCTATGGGTTTTACCAAACCCACGGCAGTACAGGCAATGACAATTCCAGTCATTCTTGGGAACAAAGACCTGATAGCCTGTGCACAGACAGGTACCGGAAAAACAGCAGCCTTCCTTCTTCCCGTTCTTCAAAGGATAATGGAAAATGATGATTTTGATGGAACAAAGCTTCTTGTAGTAGTCCCTACCAGGGAGCTTGCTCTTCAAATAGACCAGCATCTTCAGGGTTTCACCTATTTTATTCCGGTCAGCACGGTAGCTGTCTACGGAGGAAGCGCGGGCGATGTATGGGATCAGCAAAAATCCGCAATTGCTGCAGGCGTTAACATAATAATTGCTACTCCCGGCAGACTTATATCACTCATTTCACTGGATTACCTGAATGCGGGAAAACTGCAGACGCTGGTTCTTGATGAAGCCGACCGCATGCTGGATATGGGTTTTTACGATGATATCGTAAAGATCATCAATAAATTGCCGAAAAAAAGGCAAACCCTTATGTTCTCTGCCACCATGCCTCCAAAAATCAGAGAGCTGGCAAAAAAGATCCTTAACGATCCGGTAGAGGTCAATATATCCATCGCCAAGCCGGCCGAAGGGGTCCTTCAGGGAGCCTACCTTGTCCATGAGAAAGATAAACCGGATCTTATCATGGATCTGCTCAGAGACAGGCATGAACTTAAAAGCATACTTGTTTTTGCCTCAACAAAAAAAAGTGTAAAATCGTTGCACAAAAAACTGAAGGGAGAAGAATTCTCCTGTGATACAATACATTCCGACCTGGAACAGCAGGATCGGATAAAAGTCCTCAATGACTTCAAAAACAGAAAATTCCAGATCCTGATTGCAACCGATATTGTTTCAAGAGGGATTGATATTGACAGTATCGACCTGGTAATAAATTACGATGTACCCTCCGATGCGGAAGATTATGTTCACAGAGTAGGCAGAACCGCCAGGGCAGAAATGGAAGGTGTGGCGCTTACTTTCATAAATAGCAGTGATGTCAGGAGTTTCAAGAATATAGAGACCCTTATAGGCAGTACGGTTCACAAACTGCCTCTCCCCCCTCATTTTGACGAAGGACCCGAATATGTAATTACAAAAGGTTCTGATCACCGGAAACTTTACGGGAAGGGAAAGCCAAAAAAGGGGTTCAAAAAGGATAAGAAAACCAGGAAAGATCAATCCTGAGCATTCTCACTTTCCAGGATTCCCCGGTGATATGAACAAACGGAATAACCTGCCGTTCTTATACAGCTCTACAGTTAAGACTTGTTGACAAGGGACCTGTTGCATCTGTTACCAGGACCTGCCGGCCGCTGCCCGCCATGGTTACCATGTTCGAAGGATGTTTTTGGCATTACCTAAAATCGCCGGGGAGCAAATAATTCCGATTCATCAGGTTCAGGGATCAGGCCTCTCATCTGCTCTATTTTTTTAAACATCTCCTGCTCTTTTTCCAGCAGGTATTCCTCATTTTCCGGTTTACCCTCCACATAATTGACAGCTGATTCCTTCTGCCCGAACTCATCAAACCAGGCCCATTCACCATGCATACGGTTATCAAGATATTGTCCCTGGATCCTGGTCCTCCCGGAGGGATAATACACCCTGAACGGCCCTTCACGCCGGTCGTTTTTGAATGTTGCTTCGGTTCTTTTCCTTCCGTCCTCATAATACTGTATCCACGGCCCATGCCTTACATCATTCTCATACCAGAATGTTTCAGAAAATGTACCACACGGGTAGTATACGGCCGACAGGCCCTCCTTTACTCCTCTCTTATATGTTTCCGAACTGATCAGGTGCTCATCATAAAAGGAAAAATAGTTCCAGATACTGTCCTTTTCTTCATTAATATATACCCCGGTGGCAGCAAGAGTACCGTTTGGATAGAAAAGCCGGGATCCAGCCCTGACACCCTGGTCGCAAAAATTCATCACAGCCATCCTGTTGCCGTCAGGATGAAATCTGGCTAACTCCCCGACAGGCTTGTCATCTTTAAATGTACCCGTATACCGAATATTTCCATTGGGATATCTCACCGTCCATGATCCCTGCTTTAATCCCCGTTCATCGGTAAAATTTTGTTCAGCCTGGTTTTGGGCAACAACCATTAATGAACAACCGGCAAAAATGATAAAGGTTGCAATAAAAGATTTTGAAAGGCTCAGAAAAAAAGAGGATCTTTTCATACAAATTCAATTTCCCAAAAATACGCAACTTATATAATAACGTTACACTTTCCCGAACGGATTATCCTTTTTTGTATTTTCCCTTATTCTCATCTTAAAACGACCGCCCATAATAAAATACTGTTGTGGTGGGTGATTGCAAGCACCTGCAAAGATACCTCAGCTATTTAACTGCAAAATTTTATGAACTTTGACTTTCTGTATTGAACCATATATGATAATTTAGATTATTTTTATCTTAATAGTTTTAAACCTCACACCCTAACCTATCATGCAGGAATCCAGTAACAATCTGAAAGACATTGCAACTCTCGAAAGAGGCAAAATAATTAATCCGGACAGCCTTACCTTTTACGGTGGCATAAACGCCACCTCACCTGTCCTGGTAAACCTGGTAGCCGGGAAAGGAACAAGATTTGGCAAAGAACCCAAATGTATCCAGCCGGTCAGCGGAACACCGCTGGCCAGGCATTCCATAGATTCCTTTCACCGTTTTACACAATCACCCTCTATATGTGTTGTCGGATACCGGTACGAAGAGGTTTCAAAAACCCTTGGAAAAGAAAACATCTATGTATTATCCGATAACTCAACAGGCGGTACTGCCTTTGCAGCTTTCGAATCGCTTAGTGTTCCGGGCTTACTGGAAAAAAATCCGCTGCTGATCATCACAATGGGAGATCGTGTTGTTCCGTCTTCTACATTCAGGAACCTCTGGAAGACACATTTATTTAATTCACGCGAAGCAGATGTCACCTTCCTGACTGCAATCTATGAACCTCCTAAAAACAGGGGTAAAGGGCGCGTATTGAGAGATGGGACAGGCAAAGTGGTAAGGATCATTGAAGAAAGAGAAATAATTGAAATAAATGATGAGCTGACAAGGCAGACATTAACAAACGTGACCGAAGGCAACTGTCCGCTGTACGCCATCCGTGCTGTCACCCTTTACCGGTACCTTCAGGACCTGACAAATATAAATGCACAAAACCAGTATTACCTGACTGATATAATAGAACGGATACACAAGGATGGAGGGGAGATCAGAACAATAACCACAAAAATTAATGATCCGGAATATGACCTGCTTGTTTCCGATGTTACCCAGCCTATGGACCTGGCACTGCTGGAAGGGATCCTTGTATCAAACAGGGGACTAATGGTTCCCGATGAGATGGAAGTAGAGGAAGCGGCGCGGATTATAACCGTCGACAGGCCCGCAGGCCAGATCGCATCCATAGCAAGGCAACTTGATGAACTGACCCTGGCCATCCAGAAGGAAAAGCTTATGTTTGACGCGGATCGCCCTGTTGGAATTGGTATTTCAGGCGGACGGTTTCGCATCGCCTTTATGCACCCTGATGTTGTTCGTTTTTTCGGACCTGCATGGCAAATGCCTATAGGTGCAGGCGACCCTTTCGGGGAAGAGCAAATTGTGACATTGCTGCAGGAGGCCGACGATGGAAGGATTCACCTTTTTCCAATGAATCCTCAATACCGTGAGAGTATCAATTCTGTGCCGGCCGATTTCGGGGCGATGTATCCCGGGGAAGAGATATCCGACATCTACTCCTATGAAAAATTCGGTACAACCATGAGCGAAGGCCTGCTTTTATCGCTGGGCTATTTCAGTGAAAAGGAACTTGACAGCAGGCGCGCTGACGGGCATCCCCTTCCCCCCTCCTCGCTATGGGTTTCCAGCAACCTAAGACGGCCGTTTGCTCTCGTCGGCAATGCCATCGCATCCCTTCGCACACTGCGTACAGGGAACCTGGGAGCCAGAGTCAGGGATCACCTGGGAAAGAATAAATTTCGGGGATTAAGGATGGCGTTAACTGGAAACATTCCCCAGGGAGGTTTTTCCAGCTCATCAGCGGTAACCGTAGCTACCAAGAACGCAATCAATGCGCTATTCAATATAGGCATTTCCTCTGACCTGCTGGTGCATCTGGCATGCCAGGCCGAATATGGCACCGGAGTGAGGGCCGGCTCGCTGGATCAGGCCACCGAGCAAAAGGGCAAAGCAGGAAAGGGCACCCTCATCTCTTCAAATCCCAGGGACAATTACCGTATCATTGGGACTTATCCTATTCCCGGTGACCGGATACAGATCATATTCCCTTACAGTGTTGACAGAGATCGATCCGCCTGGAGCTGGTCTTTTGGAGCTTACGGAGGATCGGAGAATTCCGGCCCGCTTACCACGACCGAAATCCGCAAAATGACCGGCAAAGCAGCAGAAATAGCAGCCATTCTTCTGCAATTGCCACTGGATACCGATTTTTTCAAAGTAATAGAGGATGATATTGTTTCTGACGGACTCCTGTCCATTGACAAAAGTAAATGGATCTGCTCCGTACTGCTCCGGCTGCCGGTCTTGATCAGGAAGAACGAATTATTGCAGGAGATGACTGCAAGGCGGGAGTGGTACGTTAATCAGTTGATTGAAACCAACAAAATTGAAAAAAGGATTGCAGAAGATAAGACGGAAGAGACATTCAGGCTGCTTTTTGAGGGCTGGAGGGACCCTGTCCTGAAAAGAACCACTTCCATCGGAACTATAGTGGAAGAGGAAGGTGTACCTTTACGGGCCATGGTGGCCTATCTCTTTGGAGAAGTAGCCAAGAATTTTTACCTGATCCATAATCCCGATCAATGGATAAACCAGGTAACACTGTCTCAGCTGGGTGACTGCAGTTTTGAAATACCCTTTGAAAATCTGCCTTCCCGGGAAGATATGGAAAAAGAATTTGAATGGGAAAAGGGGGTTGCCACTCCGGAAGTTCTGAACCTCTGGATGGACAGGTTTGGTGCAAAACCGTTCAACTTTAACAAAGGACTGGATGACGGATCCCTCTCAAAAAGTATTCCTCCTGAATTTCACAGGCTGGAGGGTTCCAATTTTTTCAGGGGACTTGCACTTATCGACCTTGCCGGGGCAATGCTTAAAAGAGCCTTCGGCAAAGATAGCGTTGCCGTGAGAGTAAATGCCGCGGGACAGGGGGATTATTTCCAGATCCACATTGACACTCACAAAGCCGATCCCCGGGATATTAAACAGTTCATCCGTCTTGCTTTTTATCGCCGCTTCGGCCTTACTCCGGTTAATGAGTTCGTAGAGATCCATTCAGGCGGAAGCGCAGCCGGGATAAGGCTGAACCGGTTCGGGTCCATTCCGCTTCTGGCACAACGGCTGCATAAATATAACGGTTCCGGATAACGGTCAAGGAATGTTAGTGTCAAGCAAGTATTTCATCAATCAAATGCATCTCTTGGCTGAATGTCTGGTTGATGTCTGTCATTCATGAAATCAGCAGTAAATTTATTAACACTTTCAATTAAATTCTGCCAGGGGTCATGGAAGGGTATAAAAGAATAACTCGAGTTGCTTTGGGGTTTCAGGCATAGCTTTTTCTTTTTTACCACAGAAATTGTAGATGGATAGATCCAACATAACCATTCGAATCACAGTCCGGTTATTGTGAAATCAACCCTCCTGTTACGGGTTCTGCCCTCCTCCGTTTCATTGCCTGCCACCGGTTTTGAGAAGCCGTAGCCCCTGGAAACAATTCTGCCGGTCCTTATTCCCTGGGAAATCACGTATGCAGCAACTGCCTCTGCCCTCTCTTCCGAGAGCTTCTGATTTATTTGGGCCGATCCGGTATTATCGGTGTGACCTCCTATCTCAACGACTACAGTAGGATATTGTGTCAGGAAGTCGACCAGGCCATTAAGGGAACGGAAAGATTCGGGCATCAATGTGGCTCGGCCGGTTTCAAAGTAAATGTTTTCTATCTCGACCGACTGACCGACTTCTATTGGTGTGACGTAAAAATTGCGCTGCAGGGTGGTCATGGGCCGGGCTCCTGTCAGGTCGACAGGCTCAAGCCTGTTGTAGAAATTGATCAGCATCGGTACAAGATCGTAATTAAAGCCGGCCGGCAGTTTAAGTGAATATGCCGCATTAACAGGGTCATAGTCGAAGGCGGGCAGCTGCACACCGTTAACCAGCAATTTGACATCATATCCCTCTTCAAGCTGCCTGCCTGTTTTGGTATTGATCACCCTGCCGGCAAGGGTTACCATATTGACATCCATGCGCTCGGCAAGGATATTCTGGTTTAAAACCGCATGTTCGTTGTATGAGGTCAGATCGACCCTGATATCAAGGGTTTTATATTTATCGGCGGCAATACCAAGGATATAATTCCTGCCGAACGGCAACCTCACAGAATAGCCGCCATCTGCAGGGTCGATATATACCGAATCGGTCCTCTCACCGTTAATAACCATTACGGGTTTGAATTCCGGACCCAGGGGTGTCAGCAACCTGTTATCCAGTACCTGCCCTTTCAGTTCAACCCATGGTACCGATTCCAGATTTAACTGCACCTCTTTCTCCAGGTAAGATGCATCCTGGCTGACATCAACAACCACCGGTGTTGAAGAGTGATTATCTGCGAAAGCAGAGAATGTATATATCTCACCCAGGGGCAAGACAGCCTCAAAGTCACCGGTCCGATTATCATATTCAATCGAATCGGAAAGCTCGCCGTTAATGAGAATTCCAGGGTTCCGGGAAACCGGAACAGGCATGCCGGTATTTTTACTGGTCAGCTGACCATATACTTTGACAAACGGGAATCGTTCAAACAGCTTTAAACTGAAGATACCCGGTCCTTCGGAAGAGCCTGCGGTAGAGCTGTACCAGGCCATGTTCCCGCCGGCATTCATTCTATAGTAGGATTCCCGGCCGGGACTGTTGATGGTGTTGCTTACCCTGACCGGCGAGCTCCAGTTCCTGTAGGTATCATCAAGCCGGTCGACGTAATAGATGTCAAAGACATCGCGGTCTCTGCCGAAATTTCCCGAAAAGTAAAGCCGGTTCTTATCGGCGGTGAGGAATGGCGCTTCCAGACTCCTGGCCTTTTTGTCATCATAGCGCTCTATTTTAATCTCTTTCGGACTGGAATAACGGTCTGCATCAGTACGCACCGAGACAAACAATGACAGGCGGTTGCTGTTATGCCTTTTTGAAAAGGAATGGATAATTATTTCACCGTCGGGAGTCATCCAGGCGCTGCTCACTTTACCCCGGCTCCTGCGGGCATAACGACGCACATTAATGGGGCGCGGAATACCCCATTCGCCATCATCGTTTTTCCCGATAATGGAGAAGCCGTTTGATGTCCTGAATGTGCCCCGCCTGTTGAACTGTCCAAGTATCAGGAATGATTTTCCATCTTCGAGTGCAGAAAGTATGGCATTATAACGTCCGATATTTACAGTTTCCGGAAGTCGTTGTGCATCCGACCAGGTGCCGTCATCATGAAGGGTCATATACCAGATATCCTGTGAATCTTTTTCTCCGTACCTGTTTTCAGGATGGTTTATTCGTGAAAAATAGAGGGTATTCCCATCGACCGATATGACCGGATTCACATCGGCATAACCCGATCTGCCGGGGTGACTAAGCTCTTCCGGTTGAAACTGGGCCCGGGCATTCGGTAACAAAAGAGAGAAAAATATTAAAAAAAATACCCGGATAATTAAAATTCTTGTAATTCTCATATCATTTAACAGGTTATTATATTATTCCGCCACCCGGGCAACATATCACCGGTAAGGCAGAGACTGCAGGGTTTTAACATGCCCAAGAACGATATTAAGTCCCAGCCACAGGTTGACATTGTTGGCCAGGTGAGGATAGATTATCGTATTCAAATTATCGCTGATAACATAAAACTGAACACCTAATCCCCGCAAGGACAATCCCATGCCAAAATTGTTATAGCTGTTGTTCATGACCGAATATGTCATGGATGCGGAGAGCCTCCGGCCGGCATTGGCATTGGCAGACAGTGTCACGGCCTGTCTTAACTTCCCCTGGTATATGATCGAGCGGCTCAGAAGTCCCAGATTGATCCCCGAAGTTAAGTCATATGTGCCGCCGAGATATATTTTTGCCGGCAGCCAGCGCCGGTAAGGATCATTTGCATCGGTAATACCGAACCTGCTTTTGAGGGTGTCAAGCAGGGCGGAACCGGGATCCGATTCATTGTCATTGTCAAAAAGAGAAGAAAGGTCAAACCCTTCAAACTCCATTTCACCATTCATTGAAAAGTTGTAAACATCATGCTCCCAGTTTATAAATCCGAGGTCGGTGATGCTCGCATATAGCATGACCTGCTCAATGATCCTGTAAGTGCCGCCCAGATCAATGGCAAATCCGGAATTATTAGTGTTGAAAATAAAATCAAGAGGATCATAATTATCATTATCGAAATGTACCCGGATATCATCGATATTCCCCTCTTCATCCCTTAAAACATTTATTGGCAGAGACACATTCATGGTAAAGTCGGATCGCAGTCTCATATTGTAGGTTTCCGGATCGGTGTAGAGACTTATATCTTTTTTATCAAATGAAATATTCGATTTCCCGTAAAGCATCTTGGCCCTGGCACCAAGGTTCAAATTTTTATCAACCCTGTATGAATAACCAATGGCATATTCCCTGAAGTAATTAAGGTCCATCCCGATACCTGAAAAATCGGCCGTCAGGCCTGCAAACTGCTGGTTCCCCTGAAGGGCTATTTTGATCAGGTCGCCCGGCAAAGAGGCCTGACCGGAAAACCGCTCCGAGATATTGAAACTGATAAATGACCTCCCGGCCCTGAAACCTCCTGATAAAATGTTGACATTAAGGTCCGAGCCCAGGCTGTTCCTGTTATTAAGCCCGGAAGCAAAATCATCGGTGTCTGCATCGGGATGAAGGAATGTTATAAGCGAATCATACGAATGGTGTTTAAATATAATATCGCTGTAACTCAGGAAGTTTGTTCCCGCATTCACGTTGAACGAGGAAACACCCGGCAGCAGCAGATGAAAATTATGGCGATGCTGGAATGCCGGATTGACAAGGGAGGATTGAGGCAGCCTGTCCATAAAATAAACAGTCTGGCTTAACTGAGCCTGCAATCCTGCCGATATGAAAATTAGGAATACCGGCAGAAGGGCAAATCTGACGGCAAAGCCTGATGCTTTTATCCTGGCGTATGGTCCGGATGTTGATTTATAAATATGCATTTCACTATAAATTTGGCCGGGTCCTGATCCTTCCCGGATTGCAGTACTCCGTAAATCAGTTCCTGTTATCTTAATTATTTATATTCAGATCTGCTATTAACCTGATCCTGAAATCCAGGCTGTTGGTTGTCTGAAACTTCACCGGTATCTGCTTACCGTTGTTTGTTCCTGTGTTCAGTCTTGCCGATATAATGACATGATCTGCCCGGGCAAGGTCATCCCTTACTTTTCCGGTAATTTCAATTTCGGCCCCGGTCCTCGCCTCACCTCCCTCAACTGCCATTCCCCGGTCATCTACATCGGCAGCTTCCATGAGAACAAGCTCGCCGAAACTATGCAACACCTGATCGATATGTGAATCATAAAGGGACAGATCAACAGATGCCCCAAGAGGAAACCCGTTTGTCACCAGCAATGTCATCAAAAGCCTCTCTATCATGTCAATATCATCGATTTCGATATCGATCTCCAGGGTATCGGCAAAACCAAGACCGGTCAGCTGCATTTCCAGTGGAAGTTCGAATTCAAGGCCAAATGTGGCCTTGCTTTCGGTGGTAACAAAATTTTTCGGGCCGCCGGGTCCCTCCGGATTCATTATGACGGAAGCATCAATATTTATTGTGGAGGGCGGGAGGGCAATGAAATCAACAATGTTGGACGTCTCCCTGGTTATCAATATTTCACCTGTAACTGAATTATAGGGCTCTTCGGGATAATTTACAGCAAATTGCTCCTGATCTTTGTCGAACAGATCTATCCGGGCATCACTGGTGGTAGAAGCTGCTCTCATATTCACAAAAAGTTCGGTTGGAACACCACCGCTGTTATCATAGAAAACCCTTGCCAAAGGATTGGTAAGCCTGAAATCGCCGGAGATCTTATCGAAAAGCTCAAATCCAAGATCAAACTCATCCATATCAAGCGCTATTTCCTCCCTCCCGAAATATCCGATGGCAAAGCCGGCATTGAAATCATTGCATCTCATATCCAGGTATATTGCTCCACTGGTAAGATCAAATTCGACCGGATCCGGGCCGTCTGAGCCGGCAAAAAGCCGGAAATCGAACATTATCTGCTTGTCATATTCCGAAAAATCAAATTCCACATCCGAAAGGGTTATTATTCCCTCCTCTGTTCCGGTGCTCCCTGTTGAAGGGAGATCAAAAGTTTCAGGCTCCCCGTCCTTGAGGATATTTACAAGGGTTACTCCGAGAGTAACCCCTTGGGGAAAATTCTCCAGTGTATAATGTACCTGACCGTCACTCATCTTAAGCTCATCAAGCTGCACCTCATCATCAAAGGGCAGGTCCCTGAGAGCTTCGCCGGTATCTATTACTGTTTTTCCGATCCGCGCCCTGCCCTGAACGACAGTAAGCTCACGGGCGTTGATCTCAAATCTCATC